>JAPKEY010000028.1 GCA_028821815.1 Candidatus Poseidoniales archaeon
AACCACTGCAAGATTGTCGAAATTAGTCGCATTGGAGTCCATACACCCTTCGATTAGAGGTTCAGGTTCAGCCTCAACAATCAGGTCCAAAACACCCTTCACAGCCAACCCGAACCCCAACATGTCTCCATCACTTCCAAGAACACCAGTGTAGTTTCCAACCCCTACAAGTTCTGCACTGACTTCAATCGTAACATTCTCAATTCCGATCAATTCAGAAGCGAGTACGTGCACTCGCTCCGTTCCCTCAAGAGAGTCATTGCTACTGATTCGCGTACCATCTGGTAAAATCACAGCCACATTCAGATTATCGGATACAGCACCAAATGGCCTTTGATTGAAAGATAGGAATACCTCTAAATCTTCACCATCAATCAATGAAAAATTCCACGACATATTTTCACCCTGTGCAAGGAACGGACCTTGCGCGCCCGTCCCATTCCACTTCGATGAGATGACTTGTTCAAGGGGCCGACTCCCATTCGCCGACAACCATTCGTCAACCAGAAGCATGCGCGTTGTTTCATTCATCATGTAGGAATCATGGATCCAGATATTCGCTGAAGAGTTTGTACTGTAGTCAATGAGATTGGCAAGATTTGGGCGCCCCCAGCCTTGCTGAGCATCGGGCGCCGTATCCGCAGGTAAGGACTCAGCCGATAACGCCAACAACGCACGTAATTGAGGGCCAGATGGCACAAAACCTTCCTCAGTAAACCAACCATCTTGCACCATTTGTTGAATCACAGCAGTAATTGATGCCCCCAGCGGAGTAGACATACTCGTTCCTGTGCTTGAGCGCATATCATCGTTGAACGATGAAAGATTACCATCAGCAGAGGCAGACATGATTCCTACCGCTGGCGCCACAATGAAATTTCCGCGCAAACCCTCCTCACTGGGCCCCTGGGAGGATGAGGAATAAAGATCTGTAGAATTATCACTCATCGTACCTCCGACAGAAATCACATTTCTCGCATTTGCGGGCTCATAGAATTTTGAAGGATTGTTTCCCGGTGCGATGAATGCAAGTGACCAAGGCACCTCTCGATGCCAGATATCAAATTCTGCACTACGTAGGGTGTAAGCTTCAGTATCGTCCCCCCAACTATCTGAATGAATTACGGCACCATTAGCAAATGCTTCTGCAAGCAACCAATCCACCGTTGGTTCAGACCAACCAGATTCATTGACAACATCTTGAAACAATACGCGCGCACCATGTGATGGACTGGTTCCAACACCAACAGTACCGTTCCACATATCACAGATTAACGTTCCAGCAATATGTGTTCCATGCTTGTAATCTTCTTGACCAGAATGATCCCCATCATCAATCGTGGTATTCACAAGGACAATCTTGCGATGTTCAGTACCAACATCTCCTATCACAGTAGCATTTTCTCTAAAACACCCATGATCTAATTCGATCCCAGAATCAGCCACACCGATAATGACACCAGAACCATTCAATCCTAAATTCCAAGCGGGGTGCCCCACCATCGAATTGTTTTCCATGATGCTTGAGGACAAACCATTCCTCGCTTTTGTCTCAAGCAACGGCTCAACCCACCATATACCTGGAATCGAATTGAACACTATTGGATCTACACCTTGAATCTCGAACGAGGTTGGCAGAGAACTAGTTTCACTAGCCAATTGTAAGTTTTCAATTTCGAACGACGACAATATGTTCCATTGCGCGTGAGAAGGCAATCGCGGCTCTAGCACAACACGATATCCATCTGCAACGGCTCCACGAAGTAATTTACCTTCATCGAACTGGAAGTCACCATGGTCACCCCAAACGAGCACCTCTGTAGATGTGATTTGCCGTAACGGTTCAAGACCATCCTCTCGAAGCGCAACCCAATCTGCATGCACCCAACCATCTTCACGAACGACAACCCACTCACTTTCCAGCACTGGAACTTCTGGTAATGACCACGCCCCTGAAACGGGTGCGAGAAGCAGTACACACAGCAGTAGTGCCGAGCGACGCATGGCAACCCGAACCTACCATCAATCATCAATCATCTCCCCTCACGACAAACGGTGCGCTTAAACGAGAAAGGTTGGTGGGCCGGCTCGATGCAGGCATTCAGAGCAACCGGCACCTTCCCGAACGGGAAAACTATTCAACCATTCACAAAGGACGTCGTCGCAGCTGACGAAGTCGATGCCCGCCACCGAGTTTACTCCTTCTTCGGTAGTCGCCACGGCACCAACCGACGCTTCGTCAATATCGATAACGTGGCCCAAATTGAGCCCACCGAATCTAAGGAACCAATGGTCATATCAGCATTTCGTGACACACACGACTTCTCAACAGTAGCAGCGGAAGAAGAGTGATTCAACCTACAATTTTTTGAATCGCTGCAAGCGTTTCGGGGGTTTTTATTCCCATCATTTCGATCTCTGTGGCAATTGGAACCCCTTCGACCCCCAATTCCGCAATCAAACATCCCCTCACCATTTCATTGGGGAATCCGAGTTCACCAGATTTTGTAGCATAGCGATTTTCTTCAATAACATACAGTTCATCATGCAAACCACTCAACACAACATCTAGAGCTGAACGACTGACCCAGTATGCACCGATGTTCGTTTCCCCCCGTGACGGCATTTCTGCCCCCTCAAGGTGTGTTTCTACAGAACCACTGACATATCCCTTTGAATCTCTCAATAAAGGGGCGTAAGGATCATCCATGATTACGGTGGCCAACGTGAATCCAAGTTGTTGTTCAATGTGTACATCCAATGCCCCTTCGATGGTTTCTGCTCGGACTAGGGGTTGTGTACCAAATGACACGTAGACATGCTCAATCGGGGCGAGCAAGTGTTCAAGAGAATCATACACAGCATTCCCTGTCCCCAATGCATGCTCTTGAGTAACAATACGACAACCCAATCCAGCCAGCGCTACTTCGTAGTCTGCTTCACGCCCCGGTGGTACGACGATGATGAATTGTGTAAATTCGAGATTACCCCCAAGCAAACCTTCCACGACAAACCGCGTTGCTGGCATACCCCCCACCTCGAGAAGGGGTTTGTGGGTAGCCACGCCACCTGCTAACATTCGACTACCCTTTCCACCGCACAGCAGCACTGCAGCGAGGGCGACCATACCCCTGCGTTAGCACACAGGTCCTTCAGCATGGTGCGAGGCCACCATCGACGGCTTGATGACACCTGAGGGGGTCGACCGGCCCGGAGGACTGGTGATGGAGCAGCAAGAATTGCAACGAATCGCGCAACTTGTCGAGATGAATCGGCAGAAGATGGCTCGTATCGAAGAGCAGGTCTCAAAGTTGTCAGAAATAAGGCTCGAACAACTCGGCGTCATTGCAGCTCTCAAAGTTCTCGATACTCAGCAATCGACTATGATCCCATTGGGGGGTGGTGTTCAATTGCCCGCTACACCGAAAGGAGACACGGTCGTCATCGATATCGGCTCTGGGGTACAGGCAGAGAAACCCAGGTCCGAAGCCATCAGTATTCTAGAATCTCGACTTGAAGAGGTCGAAGAAGTATTGTCCACACTACAGAATGAATTCACTGAGACTGAAACAGTAGTCACAGAATTGGCGAATACATTCACCGAAGCAGCGAAGGTTTTGCAAGAAACGGTCGAGGAAGAACCCGAACAGGTGGAAACACCCTCCAAGCCAAAACACCGTCGCCGAAAACATGGCACCGAATTTACATTAGATGATTAGGTGATGAAATGGGATTCTTTGATCGGTTCAAAAAACGCGTCAAGGAAGTTGTCGATGAAACTGATTTGGATGCTCTAACCGTAGAATCGACCAGTCAAGAGGTGGAGGAACCCGTTGCGGAAACCCCCACAAATCCACCCCCAGAAGAATGGGATAACATCACAGAAATCGACATCCCGGCCGAAGAAAATCCCCCGGAAGATGATGACTGGGATGATTGGGATGATGAACTCGAACCCCAACCCTCTACAACCATTTCCAAAAAAGAACGCAAGCAGTTTGAGCGAGAAAGAAAACGGAAAGAAAAGGAAAAGCAACAACTTGCGAAGAAAGGATACGATGTTGACCAGGTCACCCGACCAGACGGTTCGAGGGTAGATCTACACGTGATGAGATCGACAACTGGCAGAAAATTGGTCGAAGTAGAACAGGCCCCAAGAATGTCTTCTGGTAAAAAAACAGTTGAAACCGATAAAGGGGTCGAATTCGACATTGATCTGGGTGGCGGTGTAGTCGATAAGGGCGGGCGTATCATCAAAGAAGGGCCAGTTTTTGACGAACTCTTAGAAGAACTCGAACTAATGATGCTTGAAGCAGACATGGGTAGTCGCGCAATGGAAGCAGTATTGATTGCCCTGCGAAGCGAACTCATTGGTAGCCGATTGCGAAGAGGTGCTGATTTAACAAAAGTGATTGAGGCCAGCCTAAAGCGCGCATTGCGTAGCCTTTTGGCAGCCGGATATTGGGATTTCAATGCAACAATTGACGGAATGATCGAGTCGGGCGACACCCCAGTCATCATCATGATGGTCGGTGTCAACGGCACTGGAAAAACCACGACCACAGCCAAGATCGCTCATCGCCTTAAGGCCGAAGGACGAACAGTCGTACTTGCGGCTGCAGATACATTCCGTGCAGGAGCCATCGATCAATTAGAGACTCATGCAGAACGTATCGGTGTACGCTGTGTATCCAGTGAGCGCGGCGGAGATTCCGCTGCTATCGCTAGAGACGCGGTTGAAAGCGCAAAAGCCCGTGGTGCAGACGTTGTCATCGTTGATACCGCCGGCCGCATGACAAACAAAATCAACCTAATGAATGAATTAGAAAAAGTACACCGTGTAGCACAACCACATCTTGTTTTGTTTGTCGGTGATGCACTTGCTGGTAATGATGCGGTCGAGCAAGCCGTAGAATTCCAGCGCATGCTCAAATTCGATGGAGCGGTTTTGTGCAAACTCGATACCGACGCCAAAGGTGGGGCTGCACTATCCATTGCTCATGCAACGGGCCGACCGATCGTCTTGGCAGGTGTTGGTCAAAACTATGATGACTTACAACAGTTTGACCCTGATTGGTTATTACAGATGATGTTTGAATGAGGTGAAATGATGGACGACATACTCCAAACCGAAGAAAGCCAGAGGTTTTTCTCATTGATTTCAATGCTTCAACGCAGTGCCATGACACATATCGGAATGCTTCCAGATGAAGAGGGCCAAGTCCACTTCAATTTAGGCGAAGCAAAGGCTGCTATCGATTTGTTGGACACCTTGGAAACACGAACCAAGGGTAATCTTGAGGAGGTGGAAGAAACAATTCTTCGCGGCCTTATTTCCGAATTAAAAATGCATTTTGTTCGCGCACCCGAGCGGCAAAAAGAAATCGAAGCCGAGATAAAACGCCAGGGGGCGTTGAAAGAAACGTTCACCTCCCCCGAAACGGCACCATCAGACACACTCATCGATGATGAGGAGGAATGAGTTTGCCTGAAGAACATTCAGGGGCCAACAAAGTTTCAGACCTTTCTTCAATTACGGGTAAAAGGGCAGAAGTCATCATCGAAGGTGGCGAGGTAAACCCTGACGAAATTGAGCAACAAGTTCGTGAGCTGATTGAAGGAATGGATTTCGGCGACCCTGATTTTGATGACGATAATTACGAATTTGATGCAACTCAAAACGAAAAGGAGACAGAAACAGAATCTCTGCATACGCTCAAATTCTCAGATAAACTTGAAGAATTACAAGATTCCCAGGAAATACCGAAATCGGGATCCACCCCAGGTGAATTCGCAGACATCATCGACGAAAAAGAAATTGAACAAGCGAAGCAAAACAACAGATTAGGGGGAATAATCTTCATAGTTGTGGTATTTATTTGGATGGCACTTGATCCCGAATCAGTTTCAGGATTTTTTTTCTTCTAGAATTTCATCGATGATTTCACCGGCCTCAGATATCAACGCGATAATGGTCTATCCCAAAATTGTTGAAACCACCCATATCATTCATGATGACCAACGGTGTCCGGAGGGTTGAGCGACATGGTTAGGGTAACTACAACAGATGACCCCGAGGCACAACTCGTCCTGATTGTTGACAACAACCCCATGGGTACGATGCGCCTGTCTCAAATTTTCACACAGAAGGGTTGGAGAATCGAAATTTGTGAAGATGGAGACCTTGCAGTCGACACCTATGTCCAGCATTTACCGGATCTGGTTTTGCTCTCACTTGACATCCCTACTATGGATGGCCATACAGCTGCATTGGAAATGCGAGAATCAGACCCACACGCACGAATCGTCTTCATGGCTTCACGTAACCAACGCCAACTCGCTGCAGACGCAACCCACTCGGCTGGAGCAGTTGCTTGGTTAGAGAAGCCAGTGACACAAACCATCATTGATGACAATTGGGAGATGATTATGGGCGAAATTCCAGAGGCCCCTGGTCTTGAAGATCTGGACAAACTTTACCCCGAGGATGTTGATAGTATGCGAGCCAAGAGAGACGATGAAGAGGTCGTTGATGTTTCTAGCGCCATGCCACTTCCAGCACTACCACTCCCCCCCCTAATTTCTTCAGTCGGACCTACCAAAAAGAGAGGTCGAAAACTCAAATTTTTGTTGGTTGTAATTGTTCTTGGCGCAATCGGTGGCGTTGCGTACCATTTCCTCGGCTAATCTTGCACTAAACGAACGGATGCAGGGGTTTCAGTTTCAGAAGTCGTTACTGGCGATTGGATTTGAACGGGCATTTGCATCGTATTTTGTACAGGAACCAAATTCGATGCCATATAAGGAACCACAACACTTCCTGCGGGCGCATCTAGCACTTTCTCAACACGCGTGCCAGCACTATCGAGCAAGGTAGAATCCAATTGGTCAATTCGCAAATCTAATTTGTGATATGAATTCCATTGCCACCAACCGATCCAACCGATGACTCCAGTTAGAACGAGGACCATGAACCAACCAATCAATGATTCCATCATTGTCCACTCCGGCCAAGCAAAGCCTGCCAAGAAATGTCAGCATATGCTTTTGCCACATCTTTTCGTTCACTAGATTTGTAAATTCCAGAACCGACAATAATCCCATCACTGCCTGCTTGTATTGCGTCATTCGGATTTCCATATCGCTGCCCCATTTCACCATCACCGACCGCTAGATTCACACCAGGTGTCCAAATGAGTTTCTTATCACCTACTTTTTTGCGCAACACAGTCAGTTCATCTGGACTACTACCATTGCCAATGAATCCAAACACACCAGGGTTGGAGATTCCAGCCTGTACCATTCCATCAGTGTAGCCTGGTAATTCGAGGAGATTTCCACGACTGGACATTTGCGCCAATAGAAGAACACCGCCTTCACGACCAACATCATTCCAGCCTGCACACAACCCATCGACAATATCGGGTCCTGAAATTCCATGTGCAGTCACAATATTTGCCCATGAACGAATGTCATAAGCACCTGCCATTTGACCCCGGGATATTGGGCCAATATCGGCAAATTTTCGATCTTCAAAGAGGAGTAAATCGTATGATGATGCCTTAGCGCAAAAATCAGCCCAACCCTTCGCAGTCCAATCATCTACAAGGTCAACATGTGTCTTTAGGGCGGCAAGATGAGGGCCGACTTGATCGATTAATTCATTCAAACCCGACATGGTACGTAAATCAGCCGCGAGGATGACCAAACTTTGCTTGCGGCAAGCCACCTCCATGTATCGACGCGACAGTGAATTGTCACACGCATCCCAGCGCGCGCCCCATACTTCTGCAGGCTCCATCAAACACCCGGGTTGGGTCCTCATTCCTCAATCCTTCGCATTCAACCCTTCAGCGCCATCCCGCTTCAATCGCAGAACGAGCACCATCAACAATCGAATCTTCAATGGGAATCCATTCCATCCCCAAATCTTGATTCGCAGGGCTGGAATCATATTCACACGAAGTCCCAATGTTGTGTTTGACCCAGCTCATTGTTAACTGTGGGTGGAAAATAGACAACACATAACTCAGAGACTTTGGCAATACTATTCGGGGCCATTTCCGATCTGGGATTTGTTTACGCAGTACGGCATTGACTTGCGGCATCCACATCGAGGCATTGAATACGATGTAGCGCCCCCCATCTGCCCCTTCAGTCATCGCACGCACGTGTGCGGTAGCCACATCACGAACATCGACGATGTTCATATGCATCTTGAGTAGAACGGGTGGCTTCCGTTTGAGTAGATGATCAAGAATGGTCATTGAACCTTTTAGGTGGCGCTTGGACATGACGGGCCCGAAGACAATTGAAGGGTTAATCGAGACATACCTTGGCCTTTCAGCCTCATTTTTAGATGCCACCCAATCCCGAGCCAACCGTTCAGCACCGGCCTTGGCCAAACCATAGGCATTCGAATCCACAGTTGCATTATCACACCAATCGGTATTCGAGAAGGTTTGCCCATCCTTGGTACCATTACGGCGAACAGCAGCCACTGAAGAAGTGTGTATGAGGCGTGAGATTCCTCCAGCAGCATCTATTGCATCGAGTAAGTTTTGAGTCCCTTGAATCGATGGATCGACCACATCTTTTTGCGCATCTTTGACACCCACATACAGCGCAGCAGCGCAGTGAATAACATCATCACAACCGACAACAGCAGCATCGACGGTACCACGATCCAGTAAATCCATCTGCACAATTTCTAGATTTTCTGCGCCCGGTAATTGTTTTAGGAATTCAGCATTTACAGGATTCCGAACAGTTGCCCGTACTGAACGCCCTTGCGATAATAATTCACGAACAACATGTGAACCGATAAAACCAGCAGCACCGGTAACCAGTACAGGACCAACCATGCCCCTACCCCTGACACATATCACATCAATCAATCGTCACGACACGCTCTTCGCGCATGGCTACATCAGCAGCGTATGCAATCAGGTGGCTGTTGATTGAATCTGATAGTGCCGTGGTTGAGATAGAACCTCCATCACCACGAACAACACTGAGGAAATCTGCAACCAACCGCAAATCACCACCGCCATGTAAATCCCCGAGTAAGCCGATTTGGATTTCTTCAACCACAGCTTCAGAACCAGCTACAGCCCCTGGTTTGGAGATTGTAAATTTCCCATCCATCATATCGCCGTAGATATCACCCTTGGTTCCCGTTATCTGAATTCTTCGTGTACCCTTTGCAGAATTGGTCACCATATCGTGGGTTGCCACACACCCATCTTCGAATTCGACGATGACGGATTGCCGATCGACAACATCATTGTCACAGTGCCAAACACACCGACCATAATCAGAATCTGCAACATACGCTCGAATCACCTCTTCCTCAGCCTCAACACCGCGTTCATAATTCGATTCACCCGCCAATGCATAGAATGGCCACATCCCATTGTCCACATGGTGACGGATTGCAGAATATTCACATTCACGTTCGATTGAACAATCAGCACACCGCAGCGCTGAACCTTCTGGCGCATTGTCTACAGTGAAGAAATGTCGGCCCCCGAATGAAGCCACCTTTTTCGGCTGAATTCCTGACTTCATCCAACAGATCAAATCAAGGTCATGGCAACATTTTGCCAGTAACATTGGATTGGTTTCTTCCCGATTCCATTTCCCTCGAATGAAGGCCACCGCCATATGGTGGTATGACACATTTTCAGTGGTGTGAATGTGCATGATGTCGCCGATTTCCCCATCGTCCACACGTTGTTTGATTGCAGTATAGAATGGGGCATAACGAAGGACATGGCAAATGACAACCGTTTGCCCGGTTCGAATGACAGCGTCTTCTAAAATTTTCAATTGCTTTTCATCTGGAGCGATAGGCTTCTCTAGCAATACATCATATCCAGCTTCAAGTAAAGGCACCGTAGTTTCAACGTGAATTTCATCCATTGTACCATTTATTGCAACGTCAGCAAATCGTTTTGCTGCGGCCAAATCTTCTGCATTTTCAAAACAATTTTCCGGCGACACCCCAAACCGTTCGGCATACCTCTCCCGCCGCACCGGATCTGGTTCGGCGACGCCAACAATCTGCAATTCATCGGGGTGGGAATCCGCATAAGTGGCATAACCAACTCCGCGATGTCCAAGCCCAACCAAAACAGCAGTAATCACAGCGAACCCATCCTCGGCACCCCCACATTACCTTTCACACCCGCGTTTGAGCCCACGGGCAAAATCGCCACCCAATGTGACGAAGATGCGCAACCGTCAAAGGCAGCACGTTGAAGCAACCGTCGATGAAGAAGTGGTTCATGCGTCAGTATTGGCGCCTCCAACAATCCCAGACCCTCATATCGATGGTATTCTGGTGTACTACCCTTACCTTGCTTATTTGGCCATATGTAAGTTGGAGATTTCAAGCCGAGAAAGAAACACTTGGTATTGCAATGACCTACTGGGGATTGGGGTCAATTGCAGCCGGCGTACTTATCTCCGTACTTACAATAGGATATGTTTACGACATGATTTTTGCATTATGGAAAGAACAGCGAACCGTTGACACCGAACGTAACCCCTTTGGAACATACGCATTGATTCCAGCAAACGTCGTGATGATGGGCATGATGAATCGCATGCTTCGCGACAATGCAAATGGGGATGAGAAAGTCCTTGCAACTTGCGATTGGGTCGATGAGTGGCTTGAATGGTGCAGCTCCCAAGAAATCTGGGCGCGTAGCCAGCAGTTTTGGGATTCTGAGTTTGAGACCAAGGTCCCCGATCTATACTTCCTGCCTGACGATGCGATTGAGAAAGCCCGCGCAGTCAAAATCAATGATTAAGCGAACATGACTGCAACTTGCGCGATTTCCAAAATCGCCATCCCGATCTCACCTGCAAATTGCAACTCGTTCTTGATGGACGAATACTCAACCCGTTGTTTGGTCAACGCCGAATCCCTTCGGTCTGTATTCGACACGTCCCATTGCTCGAGAATAGCTCCGAGTTCTTCAGGTCCAAAATTAGGTTCAAGCAAAACACCACAATCTTCTGTTACAATCTCTGGCATCCCACCGACTGCAGTCGCAATCGCAGGAATACCATACGAGAACGCTTCCATGATTGAGACGGGCAACCCCTCACTGCTGCTGACATTGACAAAGACATCTGCGGGATTTTCTTCAAACCACTTTAGAACATCTTTGTGATCGATTTGCCCCTTCATATCAACTTCGACATTGTCACCCACATTTTCAAGCTCAGCGTTGATTTGCGCTAGGGTTTCACCCCCTCCCACATGTGTCCACTTGATCTCTCGCGTGGTGTATTGTAACGCGGCTGCAATAAGGTGAATTCTTTTGACAGGTAACAATGATGCCACCGAAATAATATGCAGACGGCCATCGTTTGAAGCCACAGCAGCATCGTGTTCATCCACACCTAATCGTCCGACTTCGACCTTGCCAGCCACCTCAGGGTACTTTTCTTGGATATACTTGGCCCCGGCTTCAGAGTCCGGTAAAATTGCCTTGAGATGTTTAAGCGCACATCGTTGCATTGGCAAGTGTTTTCGCCCTCTTCGGTGAGCGTAGATGTCTCCACCATGTCCACGTGACACCGAAACAATGCGTTCATGCCTCCGGGATAGTTCAGCGGCAATACAAGCACCCCGATTTAACCAAAAAGAGACCACAGCATCGATTTCTGAGAACCTTGAACCCATCACTTGCTCGATA
>JAPKEY010000029.1 GCA_028821815.1 Candidatus Poseidoniales archaeon
GGCTAGTGATACCAATGCTGTACTAGTATCCTACGCTTTCTCGATGAGCCTGTTCCTCGGCTTCCTCAGTGATCATCTCAGTGGGAAATGGGGCGATAATCTGGGAACTGCTGCGGCAACAATTTCAGCACTTGTGATGGTTGCAATCTTGGCCAACCATTTACTCACAATTGGTCGTAGAAATACTGACACGATCATGCCCAGCCAGTGGCTCATCGTTGGCGGCCTCAGTATGCCGTTGGTCATGTGTGTAGCATGCTACATAATCGGTATCAATGAAGCACTCTATGAGAGCCTCGAAGTATTGCCAATACTTGCTAGTGCACTCGCTGTTGCCCTATATGTCGCACCTTACGAAGCAGGTGCGCCTTTGTGGAGTCGAACCTTGGCGGGTGCAACAGTCCTCATGACTTTCATGACATTGAGCCCAATCGGAATTGAAGGTGCAACATCTGTATCCATTGATGAAGCTGCCATGCTTTCCGTATTTTACGCAGCGAGCATGATTCCAATTCTTGCAGCAGCTGGAAACGTGGTCCAAACAGCACGTTCGAATTGGGGTAAATTTTCCTCCAGTTCAGCAGCCAATGCAGTTATGCTGGGAATGTTCATGCTGGTTGGCAGCTCCATTGGTCAACTATTTGTTGGCGCAGATGCACATTCAACTGGTGAAATTCAGCACCTTGCCTCATCTATGGACCTCCTGTTCCTTTGGGGTGGAATGGGTATGATTGCATGGGGTGGTGTAATTTCTTGCTTCCCACATGCAACAGGTCGGGCCCTCAATTCAGATGAAACAAATCGAACGACCACTTGGATGGTCGCTGTTGGCACCACTCTTGCCTTCTTGTTCAGTATGGGTTCCAGCATGGTGTCCGCCTCATATGATGCGGCTGCAGTTGCCAATGATGGCATCGATGCAGATCTCATTGATATGAGTGCTGTAGGTACTATGGATACACTCGCTTCGCTTGCATTCTATGCGGTTGCCATTGCTGCAATCCTCATGATGCTCAATATGATTCGTGGTTCATTCAGTGGAGTGTCACTCGGTACAGATGAACCGGAATCTCCATCCGCAAATCGAATTGCACTTACCCCTGGCTCGACGACAATTCGCCAACTCCTTGCAGCAGGCGCAGGCGTAGACACCGAAATCGACGTCATCTGCGATACCTGTGATGAGGAAGAGTGACCATGCGTATCGGGTTGGTTGGCAAGCCCAATGTGGGCAAATCGACCACCTTTGCAGCCCTGACTGAGAGTGCTGTTGAAATCGCAAATTACCCTTTCACCACCATTGATCCCAATGTTGGTGTCACTTTCCTTCCTGCAGAGGCAAGTTGCCCTTGCAAAATTCTTCGAGAGAAGCGGGAGGCGGATGGCCGTTTGGAGTCTGCATCATCCGACGATGCACGTGCAGGAAGCTTGTGCGAGCCACGAACAGGAACTTGTATCGGTCACTGCCGAACCGTTCCAGTCACCCTGGTGGATGTCGCTGGTTTGGTCCCCGGTGCGCACGAGGGCAAGGGACGCGGCAACCAATTCCTCAATGACCTTGCACAATGTGATGCCCTCATTCAAGTGGTCGATGCTTCAGGAGGTACTGACATTGAAGGCAATCCAATGGGTCCAGGTTCTTGTGATCCTGTAGAAGAGCACACATTTCTTGTGGAAGAATTGGCCATGTGGATTCAGGGTATCCTCGACACAGGCTGGGCTCGTGGTGTTCGTCGAGTTCAAGCTGAGGGGGAGCGGGGTTTGATCGATTTCATTACTTCACAATTGACGGGAATTGGTGGTTCAGAATCGATGGTTATGAACGCAATTTCAGCATTTAAGAATGACAATGAGAACCTTGGTGTCCCCTGGGATTGGAACGATGAGGTTCGCAAATCTTTGGCCCACCATCTACGCAGAGCAGTATTCCCACTTTGTGTCGCTGCCAATAAAGCCGATGTGGCTGAGGCTGGTGCTTGGGATGCATTGGCTGTCAAAGTTGAGTCCGAAGGTGGTATTTTGTTGCCGACCAGTGCAGATAGCGAATTGGCCCTTCGTAGAGCGGCCAAAGCAGGTTTCATTGATTATCCCCCTGGTGCTCAGAATTTTTCTTTGACAGAAACCGGAGAAACCGGACTCAATGAGGCCCAGAGAAATGGTCTAGAGGCTATTGGAGTGCGATTAGAGCGCCTTGGGGGCACAGGATTGGTAGAATTAGTCTCACGCATCGTTCGTGAGCGCCTAGACCGCATTGTGGCCTATCCTGTACAAGATGAGGGACACTGGACAGATGGTGACGGTCGTGTTCTCCCCGATGCCCTTCTGGTGCAGCGTGGAGCGACAGCGAAGGGATTGGCCTATGCAGTTCATTCCGATCTTGGAGATGGATTCATTCGAGCAGTGGATGGACGTACAGGTCGTGTCATTGGGGCTGAGCACGAACTTAATGACAACGATGTAATCAAAATCGTCGCTAAGACATAATGTCGACAACAGGTGTCACTGATACTTCTACACTGACAACCTTCCATTCAATGGTGACCGTTTCCCCGTTATCTCTGTTACCTGAGGGTCCCGGTGTTCCTCCTGTGTTGACAGTCAATGTGATGTCACCAGCCCAATCGCCACGACCTTGATCTCCATCATCATACATTGCGAGGATACCATTCTTTGTCCCCTCCATTTCTCCACCTTCACCGGTGTAATTTGCAATCATGTAAATGCGTAGTACTTGTTCACTAGGACAATCGCTAGATGACGATGTGGTCGTACTATCTTCCACCACATATCCTCCGATATCGTCCATGTTGAGTTCAACATCTACTGTATCGCATTGGCAAGCACCGATGCAAGGGTCATTACTCGACGGAAGTGGCCCATTTTCATTACTTTCATCATGAGATACAGTAATTTCGATGTAAGCAAGGTTGGGTGCCAAATCCTCGTAACTAAATTCTAGTTCGTAAATTTCACCATCTTCCATGTCGGCTTCTTCACTGTCGCCATCTTCCACGGTCTCTTCCAGCATTACATTCCATTTCCCATCTATCCCCCCAGCATCGTTAATCATGGCATCATCGGGCAAGAAGGAGCCGAGGTTTGCGAAATAAATTGGGAAGATGATGAAGAAGGCGAGTGAAATACTCCAAGTAATCTTCTGGTCTCTTGTTGAAAACCACTTCTCAACAATCGTATCCATGTTCATCGGTTCGCCTCAAATCCCTCAGAACGTGCGTGGTTGATGAATCTGCCTTCTTAGTGGTCTTTACTCTTCTTCACGAGCATCCGGCCACCCTCTGGGAGGCCAATTCGCTTCAATCGGCCAACCATTTTTGTTGGTATTCAACCCAAACTTTCTGAATTCACGACGACTTCTCCGCCAAACAGGTAACAGAAATCCAATGATTGATTTCTGCCTAAAAGACCAGCGCCAAGGACAATTTGGATGTCGAGCACACCATGCTCGTAGCAAATCCCTGAATGGATCTCCAGTTAGATGACCAGGTACAATCCATTCAACTTTTGTGATGCCTCCCGCCGAACCAGCTACCTCTTCCCATGCGGTTAGAATCAGACCTTTTCCCTCACCGGTAAGGATGGCAATTCGGAAGGTACGTGTGGCCCGAGCAATTGGCATAATTACCATCATTCGGTCAACAAATCGACTTCCTTCATCACGCTCCCACTTCCAACCAGCCTCTTCAGCCAATTCACGGAGTGCGCGAACAGCCTGTGTGGGTATGATGTTGCCTTCAAGGGTCACACTCCGCGGTCGGGCCATGAACAAGGCTGACGCGTTTCAGTCATGAGGGTGCCGCAGCAGCAAAATGAGCAGGGCGAAGAAAACCACATCGATGGGGCACAGTCCAGTGTAGCAGGACGGGGTGCGGGTGATTGGCAGCCCCGGCATCCGTCCAACCAGAGGTCAAACGGCCTGCTTACGCTCGAGGCGCCCCACCGTTGTGGGTTTGTTATCCTGGTTGTTATCGATTGTTGCTTCTCTGTGAGATTAGCCGAAGAGTGAGCCCAGACCTTCGAAGCCTTCCTCAGGGTCTTCTTCTTCTTCAGCAGCGGCTTCTTCAGCCGGTGCGTCCGAAGAACCACCAGCAGCAGCAGCCGGGGCTGACGCGGCAGGTGCCGCGATGGCCTGGCTCATTGCTTCGCCGATGTCTACGGAAGATAGGCTCGCAACGAGCGCCTTCACGCGCGCGTCGTCAGCCTTTACGCCAGCAGCCTTCAAAACGGCGCCAACAGCCTTCTCGTCAATTTCTTTCTCTGCAGAGTGCAGCATCATAGCAGCATATACATATTCCATTTTTTTCACCTTTTTTTTGTTGTTTTTTTTTGGGGATTAACCAAACAGGTCCCCGAGACCACCGAATTCGGCACCCTCTTCCTCTTCCTCCACTTCCTCAGCAGCGGCTTCTTCAGCTGGTGCTTCTTCAGCGGCGGGTGCGGCTGCCGCAGCAGTGGCTGCGGAGCCAAGTGCACTTGATAGATCATCATCCAGTGCAGAGGAATCCATCTGGCCTGCAACGGCCAGCATACGAGCATGTGCCCGGCTGATTAGAATCGGCATCGTTTCTTCGTTGTGGATACCAGCTTCAATTGCCACCGCCAACGCCTCACCAGCAGCCTTCGAAAGAAGCACTGATACGGTTTCGTGGGTGAACCATCCGATGTTGCAAGCGACATTGAAAGCACCACTGGTGGCACTCTTGAGATTCGCTGTAAATCCATCAAGATCAAGGTCGAGATCACTGGCATCCATCACGGTACCACCCTCAATCACACCTGAGAGAATCAGGCCGATTTCGATTGGGTTGATATCGAGTTTGGATAGCATTAGACCCATATCAGCACTGATGGGCTGACCTTTTTCGACCACTGTAACGGTCTTCTGAATGGAAACCTTACCCTTGTCAATCTTGGCAGGAATACCTACAGAGTTGAATTCACCAACAATCGGTCCAGGTGGGAACGAAGTAGGTCCGGCTTCAATGATAATGTCGTTTGGTGCGAGGTCGCCAGCCTTAGCGGGACGCCCCGTTCGAGTTTTGTCTAATTCAGAATAGAGTTGGAATGCATTCAAACTGTCAGTCTGGACGAGCATTGGAATTGTGACACCATCCAATAGAGTATCTAGTTCCTCTTCTGAAAGGCCAGCTTTTTTCCAAGCACGACGAACCAGTGTCTTCTTGGCCATGGTCAAAACCATCTGTTGGCGTAAAGTATCGCGCATGCCTAGCATGGCAGTTGCAGGTACCCCTTCAACGTCGATGACACCGACGACACCATCCTGCTTGAGTATATCAGTGAGGACCGAAACTCGGTCTTTCTTCCACTGTGCTGCCTTTGGAATCAGAGAATCACCCCCACTTTGACTGAGGGGCCCATCGAGGTCTTCACGTAGAATGAACGGATATTGCCTGACCCGCGCTCAAGTTTGCTGATCACACGCTTCCAAACTTCCATGCCGTTTTCTGTTAATGCTTCAGAACCCAAATCTCGAGTGCCGATTACAGTATGGAAGGTGATCTTGTCACGGCTTCGAACAATAGCGACATTCTTCAGTCCAGCCGCAATAGCAGCTGGGTCTGCAACAGGAGGTACAGGTCGTGGCATTTTTCCACGAGGACCTAGAACCACACCGAGGAATCGACCAATAGGGCCCATGTGGGGTATTTCAGAAAGGAAGAAGTCATGCTTTCGAGCCAGTTTCCTTGCTTTTTGGCGCGTGCCACCCAATTCCTCAATTTTTGTTGGATCAATGACAACGATACCAGCATCTTTGGCTTTGGTCGCCATTTCACCTTCGGCAAACATAGCGATGCTGGGTATACGCCCCCGACCTGCAGGGAGTCGAATCTCTTCCTGAATCCGATTATTCGGGTTCTTCAGGTCGACGTCCTTGATGGTGAAAGCGAATTCCACTGTTTCTACGAATTTCCGTTCAGGAGCCTCAGAGAGGGCCTGCTCAATTGCTTGTTTGATATTTTGTTCCATTTATTCACCCCCGCGGTACACGAAGGTTACCCTTCTCCCGCAATCCGTGCCTTTATTCAATTAAATTGTGAATCAAAATCTCCATTTTTTACTGCCGCAATGGCTTCTTTGGGGCGCATGCCCTCAACACTGACTCGCATGGATACACATGTACCCATGACTTCGAGGGCGCGTGCCTTTTGGGTTGCTCCCGTGAGTTTGTCCTTCTTGGTTTCTGAGACCTCAATGACCTGTTGGATAGTCAAGTTCTCAGTGGATGCATCCCACGAACCGTTACACGTCTTCTGACCAAGCGTCTTGAGGACGGTGTGCGGGGTTTCGTTACGGGCTGACATTGTAAACACTCCATTGAGGGGAACCGGGCGACCTACTTCCTGTATTTAACACGCGCGCGCGACCTCATATTACTGGTCGACGCGCTGCGTAACGCGAACTTGGTCAGCACGGATCGTCATTGGGATTGGAATTGCTGCATCAAAGAGTTCGACAGTGACCTCTTCTTTATTCTCAGCAACGTTGGTGACACGGGCGCGTTCGCCCTTGAACGCTGCGACACGAATTTCGACGATGTCACCTTCTTCAATTCCAGCTGTTGCGGACTTTGGTTCAAGATAAGGAGTCACATCACCTAACGCTGATGTACCTGGCAAAACCTTTCTGCAATTTTTGAGAGGAGTGGTCCGACCACCAGCACGACCAATGAGTTTCTCAACATGATGGAATGCGCTGGCTTCCACGAAGATATATCCATTCATCATTGTTGGACAGAGGACTCCAAAAATTTCGCCTTGGATGTCCTGCAAAGAACCAGTACCAGAGAGTCTGGCTTGAATTTCACTTGCAACCTTCTGTTCTTGACCCATGGTCGTCTTGAGAATGTAGAGATAGGATGCAACGTCACCATAGAGCTCACTAATTTGTGGGATGCTGTAGGTTTTAGATTGGATCGCACCTGGGTCAACCCACTCTGAATTTGAGTAGAGTGTCCGTGGTTCGACTTCGGGTGTTTCTGACATGAAAAGAAGAGGTGTGACATCGTTTAGACGATTTCCAAATTCTAGTCCACGTGCAGCAGCACTACGAACATAAGTAAGGTTGGCTGCTGAAATTCCAGTAGCCTCTTCGATTCGGGTTGTGACTGCATCGATATCTTCAGGGTCACCAATACCGTATACTCCGTCCCATGCCCCAGGGAAATCTGCAACGCCACCTGCGCGTTGCATCAATAGGACCTTGTCTTCGTGTCGAATAAAAGCGATAAATGCATCTGACATTTCAATACCTCCTCAATTGGTTAACCATTCAAAGAACGATGGCAACACATTGTCCATGAGCACCAACATCACAAAACCGATGAAACCAAGGATAAACATCCCGATTCCACAGACGATACAAGTCTGACGGAATTCAAGCGAACTGGGCTTGCGTGCCATCTTGACAATTCGGGCCCAGGAACCTTTACCCAATCCCCGAATACCTGATTCTAGTCCATCTTGCCACGTCTGAACCTTCTCTTCGAAAGGGCCGGCCCGCTTGCTATTTACATCGTTGGCACTGGACATGGACTAACCTCAGAGGTGCCTCGCGACCTGCCTGCCTTTCTTAAACAATCCGAGTCCGACGTAGTCGGTATATGTACGCATTAATTTCAATTAACGAACTCAATTGTTCGATTTCTGAGTGTACGCAACTGTTGATGAGCAGCAGCTCCGAAAATCTGTTGACTCTTGACACCAGTGAGTACGAGCATGACCCGAATCTCACTTCCCATCGATGGATCGACCGTTGCACCCCAAATGATTCTGGCGTACGGATTAATCTTCTCGCGAATTTGCTGGGCGCAAGCTTCAGCTTCACCGAGTGTGAGGTTTGGTCCACCAATGACGTTGACCAATGCCCCGCGGGCATCGCTGACATCAATATCGAGCAGTGGGCTGTCCAAGGCTTCGAAAGTCGCATCCTGTGCACGATCAGGACCACTGGCCTCACCGAGGCCAATCATGGCCATTCCGCCACCATTCAACATCACTGAGCGTAGATCCTCAAAGTCGAGGTTAACCAGACCTTCTTTTGTGACAAGTTCGGTTACACCAGCGATACTGCGCATGAGAAGTTCATCTGCAACTCGGAATGCCGCTTCAATAGGCAAATCACGAACACCATCCACTGAGAGTAATTTCTCGTTGGGTAGGACAACGACTGTATCGCAAACTTCGCGGAGACGTTCTAGGCCCCATTCTGCATTTTGTCTGCGCAATGTACCTTCAGATTCGAATGGATAGGTTACAACTGCAATGGTTAGTGCCCCAGCTTCTTTGGCCAAGCGAGCAACAACGTGAGCGGAGCCTGTACCCGTACCACCACCGAGCCCAGCGGTGACAAAGGCCAAATCACAGTCTTCAACAGTTTTCAATAGAGCCCGTTCCGATTCATAGGCAGCTTTCTCACCTTTCTCTGGGTCTCCACCTGCACCACGTCCACGCGCGGTACGGCCGATCAACATCTTGTTTTCAATGCCGACTTTGATCAGGTGCTGAGCATCGGTATTGACCGCATACCCGCGCACAGAATCTTCGTTGAGCAAACCGGCTGCATTGAGGCGGTCCACAGTGTTTCCACCGCATCCACCACAACCAAAAACACGAATTCGTGGTTGGAGGGATTTCAGAAGTTCGTGCAATTCAGCATTGTTCGCTGAGGGCACTCCCTTGGTGACGGTCCCATCCGTTTCTTCTTCATCATCTTCCAATTCCAATACCCTATCAATTAGATGGCGCATGATGTCAGGCTCGCTGTCGGTAAGATAACCGTTCCGACTAAAAATGAGGCGGGAACGCGATTTTGCGACCCCTCGAAAAATACCGAGGGTCGGTACGCAGTCAGTCTTTTTGGGATTTAATCAAAGTGTGGGAAGACTCATGTTGGAGGCCAATTCTGGCCCAATCATGCGCGCGCGGGTATTTTGGGTTCTTTCCATGCTGCTTCTTTGCGCTTGGTCAAGTACCCCCATCGCACTGGAAGATGAGGTCATCGAGTCTTCTGCGCCGACAAATCAACAACAAAATTGGAATCAAGCAAATCGACCCATTTGGCAATCTGGTTGGAGTCCTCAGATTTGGCAGCCTCAACCCACAGGGATGCTTTGGGAAATTGATTTTTCTCCTGATGGCCAAATGATTGCAGCCGTTGACATTTCGACAAATTTGCTTACTGTTTGGAACAGTACTGATGGCCGAGTCATTTTCCATGCCCCCCAAGCCAACTCACTGGTCGACGTAGTTTGGTTGGACAACAGCCATGTTCTCGCCGCAGACAACGGCGCTCGCTGGTATAGTTTCGAGGTCATTGATGCAGGTAACATTTGGCCAATGAATTCAACATCATCACGCACAGGGCTCTGGACTGCTGATTTAACAGGGAATTATGGTGGTTCTCTTTGGGGCATCGATATCACTCCTGATCGTAGTCGCTTAACATTCTGTGGAGCGATTGATGACCCGAACATTGGCGGTGAAGTCGTTGTTGCCAATACTCAATTTTTCATCGATGGTTCAGTTCCCGACAATAGTCACGTATACACCAATGATTGGGGAACCGATTGTTCGATATCGAATAATGGAACCTTTGTTGCTGCACTGAATCGCATTTTTGATCCCGCTTCAGGGACATACCATGATACCGTCACCGGGTGGGCTGTCCAGGGTAATTCACTCTCGCAATCTTGGACCCGCAATGTCGCAGGAGGTGAAGCCATGGCTTGGGCGATTGATTTCTCACCGCAGGGCCACACCTACACTGTTGCATACAATCGACCAAACGAAGGTGTAGTCACCGATTTCTTCCATCATAGTGGAGCTATCAATTGGTACACCCCTGTACCTCAAAATGTCTCTAGCACCCGCTGGTCACCAGATGGCTCAGCCCTTGCAGTAGGCCTTCACGATCCAGGTCGCTTGTTAATGGTTGATTCAGCAGGTGGGATACTCTCAGATTACGGATGGCATGGAACTGTATGGAATAACAAACCCTATCCCGCCGATATCACCGCGATTGCAATCGATGATCAAGGACAACAATATGCAACTTCAGGAAAAGATGGAGCCATTGAAATACACACTATCGATTCTAATTTACAACTGAAAATTAATCGCCGCTTCAGCTCTGATTACCTTCGGGAAATTGACATCCATCCTGATGACCCCTTCGTTGCCTTTGCAGAATCGAATGGTGTAGCCACCGTTCGAGATTATCGCAGTGGGGCCATTACGAGGCAATGCTTCCATCCAGACTTCGATCAACCCATTGGGGAATACCCGTATGCGAAGAGTGTTGTTTTACACCAACAATTTGTCATCGTCGGTTTTTCAGATGGTGCCATCGTTGCTTGCGGTGATGACGGTAAGGAGGTTTGGACATGGCGGGTTGATCAAAATCATCCTGCAATGGAAGCATTTGGCCGAATCGATATGCACCCCACTCAAAATCTTCTTGCGATTTCATGGACACAGAATTATTCAAACACTGGTGTCGCAGGCAAGGTGTCAATCCTTGACCTCGATCAGATGGCCGAGGTTACTGGTTGGGAATATGCAACCGAATATTGGACTATGGAATTCAGTAATGATGGTGTTTGGCTTGCCAGTTCAGGACAGGATGGTTCCATCCATTTGTGGTTGACCGAAGACCCGAATCCCGCATTGTGGACAGATCAAGGCGTCCAATATAGCCATTCAAACTACACAGGGGTAGTCACTTGGCATGAAGAAATTCACACACTCATGTCAGTTGGATGGGATGGACAAGCAATCGTGTGGGATGCTGACAATGGTCAGCAAATGTTGTCATTCCAATTTACCGACGAAGGGTTTGGTGCAGGGTTCACATCTGGTTCATTCCTTGTTGTTGCAAGTGGTGATGCATCCAACAGTGCATCTGGGCAACTTGAATTCTATGATGGCCTCAACATGACTCAATTTGCAACATGGTCGCTTGAAGGAATTCCACGTGGGTTTGTGATCGATCGTTCAGGTGGCTTAATCGTCGCCAATCATACGGGTTCTTGGTGGGTTATTATCCCAGATTCAGATGGTGATGGCGTCATTGATGAAAATGATGTATTCCCACAGAATTCATTGCAATGGGAAGATACTGATGGTGACGGTTTTGGTGACAATAACGCACCAGGGGCAGGCGGTGATGGTTGTCTAGCAGTATGGGGCACTTCATCGATTGATCGAGGTGGGTGTCCAGATACAGATGGTGACCAATGGTCAGATCCAGATGCTGATTGGCCAGTTTGTGTTCTCAACGGCGGATATGGGGATGCTTGGCCTGCAGATCCCAGCCAGTGGTGTGATACCGATGGAGATGGTTTTGGAGATGAGCATTATTTCGAAATAGATTCATTGACAGGTTTGAGAACAAATGAGCATGGTGATGCGTTCTCAGATGATTCAAGCCAATGGCGTGATCAGGCTGCTGATGGTATCGGTGATAATTACACATATTCCCTCGATACAGACGGATTACGCACAGAACAGAGTGGAGATGCATTCCCTGAAAATCCATTGCAGCACCAAGATACAGATGGTGATGGATGGGGTGACATCTACACTTGGATTGAAGACATGAATGGGTTACGTATTGAGGAAGGGGATGCCTTTTTCCTCGACCCTTTGGCATGGTCTGATATCGATGG
>JAPKEY010000215.1 GCA_028821815.1 Candidatus Poseidoniales archaeon
TGCAACCTCTATGGTCGGTTCGGTTCGCGTAATCAGTTACTTTAGCGAAGATTTATCGCGAGATGTTGCAAAAATGCTCCCATTTGCAGTACTAGGTGTATTCCTCGTTGATTCTGGTGCATTCAATTGGAACGCTGTATCAGCACTTTGGAATCAGTTGGATGAGTTTGCAACCTCCTTTGGAAGCAGCATGCTCTTGGTTGTCATTCTTGAAACAATTTTGAGAATTCTTGATACTATCCGTCAGATTATTTCCCCACCCGATCCCTCGGACGAATTTTTGTCTTGAATGAGCGGTATCGCTATCGCTGATGCCCGGATGGAGCGGCATGGATGCTCTGGATGCCCTGTTGGTTGAACCAACCGCTTGGGCCTTGGTCAGTGCTGCCCTACTCTTAGGATTGGGCGAGGGCATCAAACCAGGACCACTCAATACATTGGTCATCTCTGAGACACTACAGCACGATTGGAGAGCAGGTACCAAAGTTGCCTTGTCACCGTTAATCACCGATGCACCGATTATCATCATCTCAGCCTGGATGTGGTCTCAAGCCACCTCGCTATCAGGTGTCGAGGCCGTTCTCTATCTAGCTGGGGCAACTTTCCTCATCTGGTTGGGCATCGATGGTTTGCGCAGCGCCTCACCTACTTTCGATGATATTGAATCACCTCAGGAAGCACACTCGCTACGCCGTGGTGTGGTCACCAATTTGCTCAATCCCAATCCCTGGATGTTCTGGACTCTAGCAGGTGCCCCATTCATGGTCGCAGCTTGGAACCAATCGCCTTGGATGCCCTTCGCATTTGTTGTACCATTTCTTGCCGTATTGATCGGTGTCAAGATTCTCATCGCTGTGACCTTCCATCGGTCCAAGGAATGGATGAGTGATGGAGGGTTACTGTGGGCCATTCGCATCAGCAGCCTTGCCCTGCTCGCACTGGCCGGTCTCTTTGCCCTCCAAGGATACTCGACTCTCTGACCACAGTGGGCTTTCCGCCTCGCTACTCTTGGTAGGCATAGCGTTCTTCATCCCAAGGATCGCCACGCTTGTGGTATCCATTGCGCTCCCAGAATCCACGTGCATCCTTGTCGAGAAGTACGATCCCATCGATCCATTTGGGTGATTTCCACGCATACAGGTGGTGGCAGACAAAGCGCAACGGTCCACCGTGATCTGGCGTGAGCGGCGCCCCATCGTGATGGGTTGCAAACAGGTTGTCCGGCTTCAGGAAGTCCTCAATCAGTAAGTTGGTTGTATATCCGCAAGTACAGTGGAGCATGACTGCTCCGATATCTTCGGTCAAGTGGGGCTCAATCTGCGCCCAAATCGCTTCAATTGGGACGCCACGCCATGTGTTGTCATAGCGAGACCAAGTGGTTACACAGTGAAAGTCGCGGAGGGTTTCATGTTCACCCAGTTTGAGGAACTCTTCCATCGTCCATTCGATGGGTTCGGCAAGTCCATGGCCAGCCACATTGAATGTCCACCCATCGACCTCAACCACGGGCGTTGAGCCATAAGTGAGGACTGGGAATCGCTTTGTCAAGAATTGTCCGGGGGGCAAGCGGGCTCTGCCATCCTCAAGCAATTCCTTACTTGACATGGTTGAATCCACCAGCATCGACGATTTAAGGGAGGCGTACCACGGCGTTCTGCCGGAGGCCATACCTTGTCTGCAGACATCCTCGTCGTCTACAAGAAGAACTTCGAAGCGGTCCATGACCGAGCGATGGATCAAATTCGGGTTGACCTTGAACATCTGGTTCAAACACGGGGCATCCGTGCAGAGTTTACAGCTCGTGAAAAAGTGCGACATTCCGACTTCATTGGCCGGGATTTGGTCATCGTCGTTGGCGGCGATGGAACCCTGACCAGTATTGCCCACAATGTCGGTGCCGATACCCCAGTCATGGGTGTCAACTCTCACCCTCGCCGAGATGACCCCTCAGGGTCGTTTGGATTCTTCATGGGAAGCGACCCGGATAATTTTGCATCTGATGTCTTGATGGCACTTGATGGGAGTGCTATAGACAATGACCTACCGAGACTACAGGCGGAAATCGTG
This sequence comes from Candidatus Poseidoniales archaeon, assembly GCA_028821815.1. GTDB lineage: Archaea > Thermoplasmatota > Poseidoniia > Poseidoniales > Thalassarchaeaceae > MGIIb-P. The sequence continues at coordinate 2,068 of JAPKEY010000215.1, forward strand.
ACAACTTCAGGAAACCGTATCAAATGTGACCCGGCACTCAATGATTTGCTGGTTTCGAATACGCATCAATACCAGCCTAGCCATTATCGACTACAGCGTGATTCCGATGGGATGAATGGCGATATCGATGCGGTTCAGCATTCAAGTGGATGCTTATTCTCAACTTTTGTTGGCCAGGGTGCTTGGTATCGCAACATCTGCGACATGGAGGGTCAAACCTTCCCACGTTCACAAATCGATTCGAATTATCTGTTTGTCAGCCGCGAACTGGATGGGGATCAAAGGCGACCAGGTGAATACATGGCGTGGACTGCAGAACCCACAGTGATTACCAG
>JAPKEY010000030.1 GCA_028821815.1 Candidatus Poseidoniales archaeon
CAAAACAACGTTGGATGGCGTATCAGTTGTACCGATGACAACGGCTTTTCACCTGCGACCCTGTCGACTAGTGGTGCTGAAATAGTTGTCAATCAATCGTATGGACTTGGATGGTTTGCCATCCATGACGTTGAGGGGGAGGTCGTAAATGACGATGTGCAAAATGGCGATTGGGTCGTCGCCGGTGAAACCATTCACTTCCAGGGGCAAGTCTGGTTTGAAGGGACACAAGATGCCCCACTCAACTCGGTATTCGATATCCGTGTTGCACGAAAAGACAGCCAAGGTGATTTTGTCTCGGCCAGTTGGAAAGACAATTCAAATCCAAATGGAACGTTCTTCATCTCAGTCGCAGTTCCCGATATGGATATTCCCGAAGGTGTGACCTTTGAGGTTCAGGCCTACAATGTGCGTGACCCTGTCAAGGTCATGCCAATCAACGAATCGTGGCAACGCACATTGAGAATCGATGACTCATCGCCTGAAATTATCAATTCTTGGCCCGCAGATGGTGATTATGAAGCAAGTTCGTCAAATCAACAAATCACTGTAACCGTCGTCGATACTGTTGGTCAACCAGAATCTCTTACGCTCAATTATTGGGTTGAAGCCGATCATGACACCAACCGAAATGGTGAACCTGATGAAGATGAATATGCGACACAAACATTGTCTAATTCAACCATTGCTGAAGAGAAAGTTTTCTTCGGACAAATTGATGATTCTCGCAATCCAAACATGGCAAGAGTCTCCTATTTCATATCAGGTCATGACCCTGCGGGAAATCTCATCATTGGAACCGATGGCCCTGGATTTGCTTATGATTTGTCCACCTACCGCACGCGCAAGGATATGGCATCTGTTTTCACTGGATTGGTTTGGCAAGACCATGTGGATGGAACTGACGTTTACAGTGGTACTGATCAATCCATTTCGATTGGGCTTGTCGATGCAAATGGCATCATCGATTTCGAATACATCTCCTTGATTTTCGACTTTGAAGGGCCTGATCCAGAACGAGACCAACAACGAATTTCCTACAATGGACGAACCGATTCTTGGTCTTCTGAAAGTGACTACATCACCCTTCAACAGAGTAGTTCTGCTGCGGTCACAACAAACGATACTGGCCTACCATGGATCCAAACTACATTTGATTTCCAATTCTCATGGGATTGGCCGGATGAAGACATCTCTGATCTCGCTCTTGAATACAAGGAACTCGGTTCAGCTACACCCACTCGAATCGAATTCATCGAACACACATTCAGTGTTGAGAATGATTTGGTCCTCGATGCATCAACATACGTCGTAGAAGACGTTGCTGAACCGCGAACTGGACCACTAGATGATGCGACACCTGTTCGACCTGATGACAGGCTACGCTGGTCTGGACGAGTGGTGTATGAGAGTAGTGGAGTTCCTGCTCCAAATGATCTTGGCATTACGGTTGAAGTATTCGATGGTGTACAATATTGGTCTGATGGAAGTTTAACCGATGATGGGGCTTTCAGTATTGAGGTTCCACTCACTGCTGCCACAACTTTGCAGAGTGCAGAAACTCGAACTTTCCTCACCGGAGTCCGCAACGTCCCAGGTCGTGGCGAAGATATGACGCGCGATACCGTGGCGACCACATTGCAACTACAAGTTGACCACACACCCCCACGCGTTCATCATCGATTGACACCAGTCGATGTAATCGATATCTCTGCCGCATCTGATTTGACATCGTTACCTGTACGATTTTCAGGGTGGGAAGAATGTGTACTGCGTGAGGAGGATGACCGATGTGCTGCATTCAGCCAATCCCCACACTGGGTGAATTGGGTGATGCGAGATGATACCAGAACAAGTGCTGCTGGTATATCGCCTCTGGCAATGCAATTGAATGGTACGCATCTGGAATGGATTGGTGAAGTTGATTTGACCAGTGATGGCCTTGTGACACCGCGCAGTGGCTACAAGGTTGGCTTCTGGGTTACTGGACATGATGCAGCTGGAAATGAATTCCCAATGACTGCAAACACCGAAAGTGACCCAGTGCGTGAACGTGAAGATTTAGATGGTGACCAAGATCTTGCATGGGTTCGTCTTGGAGCGACTGTTGCTGAACTCATCGTCAAGAGCCTAACGCTGGATCAAGATACGGTCAGCGAAGGTACTGAAATTGAGGTCGTTGCAATTATTGCCAACACCGGAGGGATGACTGAATCCTCATTCACAGTACATTTTGTCACCAATGAAAAGGTAATTGACACGGTCAGAATCACAGGTCTCCCTAGTGGTGGTGAACATCGAATTACCAGCACTTGGACCGCAACTGAAGGCATTGATCGAATCACAGTGATTGTCGATGCTGAAAATGAAGTTGTCGAAGTTGATGAAGAAGGCAACTCGATGTCAGCCGGAGTCTCAGTTGAATATTCATGGGGCCTCGGGTGGGTCGATAGTTGGCGACAAAATCCACTCACTGTTATCGGTATCATCTTCGCTTTGATTCTGATTCCAGTAATCGCAGTAGTTACATGGAAAACCTCACTCTCTGGTTCAACCAGTCTCTATGATGAAGAACTCATGTACGAAGATGAAGAAGAGGATGACTGGGAAGATGATGATGACGATGATGATGGGTGGGAATAGTTCCATTCATGATTCGACGGTTTGAAGTCACTCGCTTACCCGCCCTCCCCCTACGGGGAGAGGGCGATGTCAGTCTACGATAATCTATGTGAGCCCCTTCGGGCACATCTAGAGTTGCAGAAGTGGGTACCTACTCCAATCCAAGATGCTGCCATAGACTCACTACTTTCTGGACAAGATAGAGTACTCGTTGCACCGACTGGTTCGGGCAAGACTGAGGCTGCTGTTCTACCTGTTCTTTCTGCTTGTTATTCGCAGGAATGGGGACGGATGTCAATCCTGTATGTCACACCATTACGGGCTCTAAATCGTGACATTGACAGGCGCTTGGGGGTATTGGCATCAATCACAAATTTAGAGGTTGGATTACGTCACGGTGACACTACTCAATCAGAGCGTAACCGTCAATCACGAAAACCGCCACACCTTCTCGTCACGACTCCTGAAACACTGCAAATCATGATGACTGGGAGTCGGCTCCGAGAGCATTTGCAAAATGTTCGCACTATCATCGTCGATGAAGTGCATGAAGTGGCTGCATCTGAAAGAGGCGCTCAACTTCTTGTCGGGATGACGAGAATCGAAGAGATGGCCAAGAGATGTATTCAGCGGATCGGACTTTCAGCAACGGTTGGGAATCCAACTGAAGTTGCGCATTGGCTCTCACCAGAGCAAGGTCAAGCCATCCTTGCTGATGCGCCCCGAAATACTGAGGTTCGTATCACTTGCTCTCAACCTGAAGACGCGGACGAGGCGATTGCGTTGGAGCATAACACATCACCGCAAGCGATGGCGAGTTTGCGTATGCTCGCAGGTCGTCTCAAAGCAGATGCTCCATCTCTTGTGTTTGTCAACAGCCGCAACGCTGCTGAAACTGTTGCCAGTCGATTGGCGACCTTCGATGAAACACTGGAAATTGGTATCCATCACGGTTCTCTTTCAGCGGATCTAAGAACGGAAATGGAAGATCGGTTACAACGCGGTGAATTGCATGCTTTGGTATGCACGAGCAGTTTGGAATTGGGAATTGATGTAGGAGCCATACGACATGTTCACCAAATTCAATCACCACGTGCTGTAGATCGACTTTTGCAGCGCCTCGGAAGGGCAGAACACACCCTTGGAGGTACAGGTAGGGGTGACCTAATCGCTTGGGATATCGATGATATCGCTGAATCTGCAGTGATTGCTAGAAGGGCCATTGCAGGCCAAATTGATGGCGTTCGGTGGCGAAGAATGCCCCGGGTTGTAGCTGCAAATCAAATGGTAATGATGACACTCTGCGAAGGTATTGTCCCACTTCCTGCGACAACAAAAATTTTCCAAAGAACTTCTATTTTCAGTGAATGGACTGATACTGATACTCGAGAATTAGCACGGATTCTAGATGACCGTTGGCTCCTGAAGATAGTGGAGAATCCAGAATCATCCGACCCCCTTGGATGGGCTCCTTCGCTATGGAGGCAACTTGCAGAAGGAACTTCTCTTCCGGCTGAAAGACCAACCAAAGAGGAGATTGAGGGATTGCCTTCAAAGAAGTTAGACCAGTGGCGTAGGGGGATGAAAAAATTGGTGCCCAAACATCTCAAAGACGGTTGGACTTCAGCGGGTGCGAGAACACGCTCGTATATGCTGGAGCATCTCTCGATGATTCCAGATGCGCAGAGATATACTGTACGAGACGTTGTATCTAGACGAGCAATAGGATCGGTTGATGAGGCATTTGTTTTATCTCTGAATAATTCTGGAGAAGAAACTGACGGTGCTCCGAGGAGATTTGTCATAGTTGGCCGTACATGGGAAATTGTCGAAGCAAATCCTGAGAAAACGGAATTGTTGGTTGCCCCTGTAGGATCTGGAGGTACAGCACCCGTTTGGAGTGGTGAACTTCCACCGGTACCTGCTGAAGTTGCACGTGAAGTTGGTGCATTGAGAAGGACAATTCGTGAATTGGCCACAGGAGAGGAAAGAGAGGACGAATACGGAGGAGTACGCCTCGATCGAATCGGTGGTCCACCTGTATCGTGCGATATTGCTGAATATCCACTCGCCCCAGATGCATTATCGAAATTAATGAACAAAATCGTCGAACATGTTGATGCTTCTAGCAGTCTTCCCGATGAACGAACGCTCGATGTTGAGACTCGACGGGATGCTGTAATCGTCCATTCATGCCATGGAAGTCGAATTAACGAAACGCTCGCACACTTTTTGCAAGCGATGGCATCGACCATTGAAGGACAAATGGGGCGTGTTCTTGTCGACCCATACAGAATAACCCTCCAAGTTCCAGGGCTGCGGGCAACCCATGTCGTAGACTGGTTAACGGAAACCAAACCTGAAAATTTAGCGACAATTCTGCGTGTGACTGTACCAAACGGAAGACAATTGCGCTGGCGACTGGTTCAAGTCTGCAAGGTCATGGGTGTTCTACGCTCTGGGGTTGATCCACGCAAGGTCAACTTGCATGGAATCGCCCGGAGATACAAAGGCACACCGTTGATGGATGAGGCATTGGATAAATTATTTAGTGAACGAATGGATGTTGATGGCACGACTGATTTGCTTCATGCCATTCAAGATGGTGTCGTACAGGTTGCACAACGTTCGCCTGGGGCACTCGGAGTTTCGCCACGTTCAGAGCGTGATATGCAGTTACCAGATTGGTCCAATGTTGAGGTTCGTCGGCGGCTGGAAGGTCGTTTGATGAATGAACGAGTTGTGATGATTTGTTTGCGATGTAAAACGTCTTCTCGATTTCGTGTTGCTAGGTATCCAAGCATCGATCAGAAATGTGGAATTTGTCAAGCGACCATGCGAGCTGTCGCCAGAGAAGGATTGAGTGGTGAATTGACCAAGTGGGTTGCCTCCGATGAAGACAATATTCGCAATCGAATGATGCGCAATGCAGAAATGGTTCACAATCGTGGTTTAGATGCCATTCTATGCCTCATGGCAAGAGGGGTTGGAGTGAATACTGCAACGAGGATTTTGCGAGCATACCCCCCGGAATCTGAGCGTGATTCTTTGCTCAAGGCGATTCACGAAGCCGAGGTTCAGTATGCACGAACTCGGCGCTTCTGGGGTTAGGAAGCCTCATGGACGGTGAGGGTAGACCTTACCCCGATGTGGTTTGGATTGACTGGACGGAATGCTTCAGGTAAAACCACTGTTGTGGACTGGTTGGTTGACAATGGCTACGTAGCAACCTCTTGTTCAGATTCGATTCGAACCCATCTAAAATCACAGAAAAAGGATATCAATCGCGACAACCTGATTGCTGGTGGGCGAGAACTGCGAGCTGCGAGCGGCCCGGGTATTCTCGCTGAAATGCTACGAGATGTGAATATGAATGCCGAGAATCTTGTCATCGATTCAATTCGAACTCCTGCAGAGGTTGAAGCATTGCGCGAAAGACCGGATTTCAGATTGATTGAGGTACGCGCATCACGTGAAGTGCGTTGGAACAGATTGCAATCTCGTGGAAGAGATGGCGACCCAACGGATTGGGATACATTTGTCGCACAAGAAGAAGCAGAACTTGTGGCTGCTGATGATAGTGGACAAGCACTTATTGCAACGGCTGCGCTTGCGGATATTGTCATCATCAATGATGACGATTCTAAGACATTGCAAGATTCTCTAGAATTGCTAATCAGGCCTGCCGAATCGTAAGACCTGCTTCACCCATCATCGCAGTCGACATTTCGAAGTCAGCTAACCATCGGTCTGGAACTTCGCTGTCTTGTGGGTAGACCACTTCAATCACACCCGCTTGGATGAGCGAACGAGCACAGCGCGTACATGGTGGCCATGTCACGTAAGCTGTACAACCCTTCAACGCCAATCCGATACGGGCGGCGTGCATGATTGCATTTTCTTCCGCATGGCAAATGAGAGGGTATTTTTGTTCACGGTCTGAAAGTCGTTCAGAATCGTCAACAATACCACGTGGAAAACCATTGAAGCCAGTACTTCTAATTTCACGATCTTCACCAACGACCACGCATCCAACCTTAGTCGAGGGATCTTTGGACCAGTCTGATATGTGCTCGGCAAGTTTGAGGAATCGCTGGTCCCACTTCGCACTCATGACTTCACCCTGCTAATCCTAGGAGCCGTAGTGTTTGAGTCTTCTCACGCAATCGGGTCGATACCATCTTCGCCCGTTGGTGGTATCAGAATATTTTGGAAATCCATCTCTTCTTCTTGATCAATGATTTTCAATACATCTCCAATCAGATATATACTGCCTATGCAAAGGATTGGTTGAGGTAAATCACTGTCTAGTTCAACGGCTTTCTCCTTGGCAGCAGAAAGGGCAACTTCGATTGATTCGATGGCTGTAATTTCAGCATCTGTTCCTTGTTCTCTGAGTTCATTTGCAAGGACTTCGCAATCTACAGCTGCCTTCCGACCTTCGGGTGGCTGTGTAACATAGATGTGGCCAATTTTACCTTCGACAATGAGTTCTACCAAAGGTTGGAGGAGGTTTCCAATATCCTTCTGAACGGTACAACCCATGACGATGACTCCGGGCATGGGAGCCATGTCTCGAGATTTCTGAAAGCGAATCTGTTCACATGCCCTCGCCATACCACTCGGATTGTGCGCACAATCGAGAAGAATAGGGATTTCATCGACTTCTACCCATTGCATTCTCCCTGGCCAATTTGTGTGTGTAATGGCTCTGTCAACTTCGTCATATGCCAATCTCCACCCCATCGCTCGGAGTGCTGCTCGAGCTAGCATCGCTGCTTCCTGTTGATAGGGCATCCAACCATCGTACCATTTCTTGTTCGATAGGGGGCGAAATGCCTTGACGGCCTCTGAAAATTTGAAGGCATTACGACGATCTCCACGCCACCACCAAGCTTTGTCATGGTCTCTGACGGCTCGCTCAATCACCTTGCGTACTGAATTGTCATATGGCCATGTTGCAATCACTGGTCGACCCTGACGAACAATTGCAGCCTTTTCTTCGGCAATTTCAGCCAGTGTTTCACCAAGAATCTCTGTGTGTTCAAGAGAAATATCTGTCAAAATACAGCAATCAGCATCAACCAAACGTGTCGCATCCCATCGACCGCCCAATCCAGTTTCAACCACGGCCCTTTCAACGCCTTGATCTCGAAAGGCCAACATAGCGACCAGAAACGTAGCCTCATAAAATGTGGGATATACGATGGGCTCGGTATTGCACACCTCTTGGATTTGCTTCAAACAATCCTCAAACAGCATATCAGAAATGGGTGAGCCATCGATCCGAATACGCTCATTTACAGATATCAAATGAGGTGATGTAAACAAACCCGTACACTTCCCAGAAAGTGTGAATGAATTGGCAAGGATAGCGCAGCAGGTTCCCTTTCCATTGCTGCCTGCTACATGCACTGCTGGAAAGGAATGCTGGGGCATATCAAGGCGACCAAGAAGGATTGCTGTGTTGTCAAGAGATGGGTTATATCCAAACGCTTTCAGCGAATCCAACCACGACCAAACATCATCACTCATACGTCCACCCCGTACCTCCGGTGAACGGTCGCCTTGAAATGGCCTTTGAGGGTCGCCCGAGGCATGTCGGGGGACGGATTCGCTGCTAAGCGCCGTTCTGAGAAGGCCATAGACGCCCCCGATGAACGCAGTCAACGAACCTTGTTGGATGAACTGAAGAGTCAGGCTGGTTCCATGACCGGAATGGCAGGGATGTTCATCGTCACAATTCTATTGGCAATGAAAATTCAACCGTTCTATGATCGAGATGAGTTACGGGCCTTTGGAGCTGAAGGGGCAACCAAAGCAGGGTTCATCCTCTTGGAACTCGTTTTCATTTTCATATTCACCGCCCTCATCATCTATCTCGCTAGGAAAAATATGCAAAAATTCATTCGCTGGGGTATCCTTGGTGTCCTTTGGATTGCGATGCTTTACGCACTTTACCCGTTGGCTGCAATGGTGCTTGTTCCTGACGCACCACCTTTCACTGAAGATGCGGTGGATACCTCTGAGGCATACATCATCGCTGTTGAAGAAGGTGGAGCGAATTTCTTCTATGCCGATGTCGATGATTATGGCAATCAGACACTTAGATATGTAGGCAATGCAGGTGAAATCGAGCATTGGAGCCATAATGTGATACCAGAAAACGAAGGGAATTTACAGAAGAATGTCCAAATTTCAAGAACTGTAGATGGAATCATCATGTGTGAAGGTACTCAATGGATTCTACTCGATGCTGAAGATGGAACCCCGCTTGATGATCACGGTCTAAACTGTGATCTTGGATTGAGATATGAATACACAGATACCATGGATGAGACTTGTGATGGGATTGATGATGTGCCGCAGGATTGGCGAATTTCGGATCGCGCTTTTGAGCCCATTCAATATTACCACGACGGTGATCCAGATCCAGAATCTCCGATGAATACCCAGGCTTGCATGGATTGGGCTCGGACTTTCCCCTCACCATTCAATGGAGCAAACATTCTGTTTGTTCAAGAAATTGGTACTGAGCATTTCCTCATCGTTTCTGAACAATGGGCAGGAATGGTCGAATACCCTACAGGGCCCACCGGGCAAGCATTTGGTGGTGAGGTAACCACCACTTGGAACATGTCGCTCTCCGGGGGTGAATTATTCACTGGTGCCACATTTGGAGCGGCACCCGGGTTGAATGTTAGCGCACAGGATTCGTTGATACTAAGCACATCAGCAGGACATATATCTAGTTGGGAAATCAGTGATGATGGAACCGTTAAAGATGGATTTTCGATGGACCTCTCTGAAACAGTTCGTGGTGTATTGCTCGCAGATTGCTGCTCAGGTGGGAGCAATGATCTCTGGGTGATTGAAGGTGATAATCTTCGAATCTTCATGGGTGGCAATTTGGTAGAGATGCCTCGCAGCCTTGACATTGGAGGAAATTATTCCCGGGTCCTGATGGCCCTACACAATGTGGACAACAATGAAACTGCATTGGATGATGGAATTCTCTTAATCGAGCAAGGTGGAGATTGGTCTTCAATGCACTATACCGTGCATATCTATGATTACACCATGACAACCTATGTGTCGCTCATTCTTGCAATCACTCTCCTTGTCGTATTGATTAGACAACCTCAATGGTATGTCATCAATACGGTTGGAATTCTTGTTGGAGCCGGCACCATTACGATGCTTGGTGTGTCATTTGTTCCTTGGATCATTATTCTCTTCATGGTCCTTGCAGCCGTATACGATGCATGGGCGGTGTATAGTAGCAAACATATGCTTGAATTAGCGGATACGATGGTCAACTTGGAATTGCCAGTCATGTTAGTAGCACCACAAAAACCGGCCCATGGACGGGTTCAAATGGTGCGGCAGGAAGATGGTTCACCCCCACAGAAAAGAAACTTTGACGAGACTATGTTGATGGGGCTTGGCGATGTTATCTTCCCTGGTTTGCTCTGCGTCTCAGCGATGACTTGGTTGCCTGATGTTTCTGGACCGATGGGCTTTTCTGCACCCATTTGGGTCGCGATTGGAACAATGATTGGCAGCTTGGTCGGTTATTGCATACTGATGACTTACGTGGCCCGTGGTAGACCTCAAGCTGGCCTTCCATTGCTCAATGGAGGGGCCATCATTGGATACTTCATCTCTGCAGCCATCTTCATTGGCAGTTCTGCCTTTGTTTTCGACATCAGTCTATTCTGATGTTCCGTCGCTTTCAAGCATGAAGGGCGGTTCCGTAGGAACCGGTGGAAGCCCATGCTGGACATCCGAATGTTCCGTGACCATGCCGATGTGATTCGTGCAGATCACGATAGGCGAGGCCTTCAGCACGATGCAATCGATGAAGTCATTCGATTGGATGAAGCTTGGAGAAAGGCACGATATGATGCTGATCAACTTCGTCGAAAGCGCAACGAAGCAGCCCGTGGAATTGCTGAAGCCAAGAAAGCAGGCGATGATGCTGCATTCCAGAGAATCAAATCAGAAGTGGACACTATTGCAACTGAGATTGAGGCACTTGGAGAAATCTCAGACGGTCATGAAGCCGAGAGAGACCAAATTCGCATGTCCATTCCAAACATCCTCCATTCTGATGTCCCAGTGGGTGATGACGAAGGTGGAAATACTCAACACAGTATTCATGGCGAAAAGCCAACCTTTGATTTTGATGTAAAAACTCACAATGATCTCATTGAAATGAATCACTGGGTGGACCTTCCGCGTGCCGCAAAGATTGCTGGCAGCAGATTCTTCTTCCTCAAGGGTGACCTAGCACACCTAGAATTGGCATTGCAACAATATGCGGTGGATTTCATCTCAGAACGCGGCTTCACTTTTGTTCAACCACCATTAATGATGAATCGAGAAGCCTACGAAGGTGTCACCGAATTGGCTGATTTTGAATCAGTAATGTACAACATCCAACCTGATGGCTTTTACACCATCGCAACCAGCGAACATCCCTTGACTGCGATGTTCATGGATGAAGTGATTGAACCCAGTATGCTACCGATCAAAATGGTGGGATTATCCCCCTGCTTCCGCCGTGAAGTGGGGGCACACGGTCAAGGTGACAAAGGCATTTGGCGAGTACATCAATTTACCAAAATCGAACAGATCATCATCACACATCCCGATGACTCGTGGAATCATCACGAGGAATTACTCACCAATTGTGTAGATCTCTGGGATAGCCTTGATTTACACTATGAAATTGTCAATATCTGTACGGGTGACATGGGAACTGTGGCCGCTAAGAAGTATGATTTGGAAGCTTGGTTGCCCGGGCGTGGTGAATACAAAGAAATCGTCTCGTGCTCAAATTGCACCGACTACCAAGCCAATCGTTTGCGAATGCGATATCGAACAACAGAAGGCAATGCGGCAGTCCACACACTCAATTCAACAGCGGTCGCTACCAGTCGTGCTCTAGTGGCCATCATGGAAC
>JAPKEY010000216.1 GCA_028821815.1 Candidatus Poseidoniales archaeon
CCTGTGGAAAGGCGAACCCGCTCAACATTGTTCAAAGAATCCTTTACACCACCGGTAGTCGAAAATCCATTGGAGAAATCATTGCCCTTGTAAACCGTGCCATCCGGAGAAGTTACGGTCAAGTCCAAGTCGTTGACTAAACGTGCTGCAGATTGGCTGGCTGAAGATGACCCTTCCAGATCATTCCAAACCAGTGTAACATCTAGGCCATACGACCCATCAAGAGCATAATTGTAGGCATAGGAAAGGCCGGGTGACAGTGCCTGCGATGAGTCATAGAAGATGTTCTTCGCGATGACCCCATCGTATGGATACAAACTCTCTTCGAGATCGAGTTGACCCCAACCCTCGTCCATATTCGGGATATTGGCTGTACCGAGATCCCTAGCTCCATTAATCAGAATTGCTTTGATGAGGGCGCTGTCTGGATTTGAAATCGAAAGTTCAGTCCGTAAAAATTGGCGCGCGAGGAGTGCAGCACCACCCACTACTGGTGTCGAAGAACTGGTACCATCTGCAGACATGTACAGAGGTGTAGTAGTACCGGAATGGCGTGCACTGGAGCATGACCACCCAGCAGGATTCTGTGCTTCTTCAGCTCTCGGGCTGCAAATCTGAACACCTGGTGCAACGATATCTGGTTTGATTCGACCATCGGCGGTTGGACCAATGCTGGAGAATGAGGCGACTTGGCCAACAGATGCTGTACCCGGGCGCCCGGTCGTCGATGCGCCAACAGTCAAGACATTTTTCGCAGTTGCAGGGGGGGCGATTGACTGCGCCCCTTGGCTGCCTTCGTTTCCAGCAGCAAACAGAACAAGGAAATCATCGTAATCATGAAGGAAAGAATCTGCAGAGCGCGAGTCGGATGTATATTGCCCCCATGATGATTGAGCGCCCCATGAGTTGGATTGAACGTGTGCATTCTTCTGTTGAGAATCGCGAAACATGTCATACAGTGAACCCCAACGCGCAAGTTGACCCGATGAATCATGTTCAAGTTGGTAGAAATGGAAAGTGGCCGCTGGAGCAACCCCTTGTGTAGACGAGTCACCAGAACCATCGCCTAGCATTGTGCCTGCAACGTGCGTACCATGACCCGAATTTGTATCAGCGGCCGAATTATCGGGTCCGTAATTGTGGTAAACACCTCGAATACGGTTGTTGAAATCACCATGGTCCTGATCCAATCCTGAATCGGACAATGCACCCACTTCTCCATTTCCATCAAGTCCTCCATTGTGGTTGTTGACCGTCGCATCGATGGTTGAAATACTGCGTGCATAATTGTTGACAATACCGATTGTATCGTGAGGTTCGATGAACAACAACCTGTGATCTTTCGCAAGCGCTGGTAACCAAGCTGAATCAAGACCAATCGTTTGACACATATATGCATCACAGCGAACAAAATCAGAACCCGCCCTGTACAGATGGTCTTCCAATTGACTGGTATCTACATCCTGGGCTAATGTGATATCCAAATTAACAAGACCGCTTGATTGGTGCAGGTCTACATCGAGTCTCCACGCCGGTTGCTGTGCACCGACCCAGCGAACTCGCTCATCCTCTGCCAACTGCATGATTGCATTGCTCCGTGCCTCGGTGGTGTTGGGCAGTCGCAATACCCACGCGTCCTCTGGAAGGGTGTCTACGATGTTTGCATTCACACCTTTTGCTAATAACGCCGCCAACCCCCCATCATTTTGGTGCAATTGTACGACGAGGAAACCTGTGGCGAAGGGGTCATCGGTCGCTTGAAGGTAGGCGGGAATTACCGATTGTTGGTATAGTGGATCAAAGTTACCAGTTTGCACCCAAAGCTGACCTGAACCCGATGAAATCGATACACTGAGACCTGGAGACCCTTCGGATTCATACCAATTCTCTGCCGCTTCTGCAGCAGTCCAGAGAGGACTTTCAAGTGAATCATCGGTGGTTGTGGGCGCCAATGAGGACCATGGCATTACGAGCATCAGAACGACGAGGAAGAGTGGGGTCAATGCGCGGCGCATGAGGCTGAACGAAACGCAACCCCTTTTTGATAGTTGACGCCCGTAGGGCGTCTCAAGATTCGCAAAATAATGGGCTTAACAGTTGTAATATGTAGAGATTGCAACATCTGTTTTAGCTACGGAAGCGCGCCAATCTGTTTCGGTTCCCATGAGTGCTCGAATACAATCGACATTCTCGGGGATGACGTCACTTTCTTGGTGAATCGCTTGGAAATAATAGAGGCGGTCACCAACCAATTTGACGCCGTCTTCCCAAACGAAAATCTCATGCAAATCACCCCACTTTCGGCCGATATCTCTGGCCATTTCCATGACCTCAGCTGTTGTGGTAATTCGGTTATCAGATCCGTGCATG
>JAPKEY010000031.1 GCA_028821815.1 Candidatus Poseidoniales archaeon
CTTCGGTTTCGTTTTCATCCTCTTCCCAGTCTTGGACCATTTCGTCATAGATTGCATAGTATTCGTCTGCAGAATCTTCTGCGTCCATGACACGATCGTAGTCATCCTGGCAACCGCGTAGCTGGTAGGCCTCATCAGCCCAGTGCAAGCGGGATGTGTAGTAGTCAGCGTAGTCACCTGAAGCTTCAGGAGTAAAATCATCCAATCCTAAATCATCACCAAATCCAACTTGATTGAGTAAGTCTTCGAGATTGACATCCTCATCGTGTAGGATATCGACAAGTTCCTCACTCAGTCGTAGTGTTACAGCAATCTCATCAGACTGATTCTCACCAATATCGACTTCAAAATCACTGAGTACGAGTTCACCATTTTCGCCTAAACTGACGGACATGGTGACGGATTCAATGGCCATCAAGGCCGCATCATCCGAATTCATGAATGACAGAAACGTATCCTGAGTGATCAGTGCTTCGACCACCCCATTATCGTCCATACTGAGTTCAAGGATACCTAAATCCTCTAAATCAGTGGTCATTTCGTTACTCTGTTCTGCTGTGACGCCTGCACCTAAAGATGCGAAGGCGAGCAGCATTGTTCCTAATATGCAATATGTACGTTTTCCGAGCATCCTTCTTTAGTTGTTGCCGATGGTATATCAAAGAAAATGTGGGGGTCCCGGGTATCCCACATATTTCGAAGCGTCACTGTGCCTGAGAAAGGGTTAGGACCGCCCGGTGCAAGGACTGTGCATGGTCGAGTTAAGGGATACGCGAGAACGTCCCTTGCGGGACTTGCGAATCTCGGTCACGGATCGTTGTAATATGCGCTGTCGTTACTGTATGCCACGCGAAGTCTTCGGTAGCGATTTCGCCTTTCTGAGCAAGATCGATATCCTGACCTATGAAGAAATCGATAGACTCGCAGGTTTGTTCATTTCACTGGGTGTTGAAAAAATCCGACTCTCGGGTGGAGAACCTTTGCTGCGCAAAGATTTGCACGAACTCATCTCAATGCTCGCTCTTCGTGAAGTCGAAATTGCGATGACCACCAACGGTGTACTGTTGCCAAGATATGCACCGGCATTGTCAGCAGCCGGACTTGATCGCGTCACAGTGAGTCTGGATGCACTGGATGAGGCAACCTTTGCAGCCATCACAGATTCAGGGCATACTGTTGCCGCCGTCTTGGCTGGGATCGAGGCTGCTGAATCAGTCGGATTAGGTCCTATCAAAATCAATACAGTTGTCAAGAAAGGTGTGAATGAAGACGAACTAGTTGATCTTGTGGAACGCTTTTCGAGTCGAGATATTGCAGTTCGGTTCATCGAATACATGGATGTGGGTGCGACCAATGGTTGGGCCATGGACGATGTGGTCACCGCAAATGAAATTCGAAATATTATCACCGAATTAAAACCCCTTCAAGCCCAATATCCTGGTGAAGTAGCCAAGCGATATCGCTTACCACAGGGTGGTGAAGTAGGCCTGATTACCAGTGTCACCGAACCCTTCTGCGGAGATTGCACCCGTGCCCGATTGTCGGCCGATGGACACCTCTACACCTGTTTGTTCGCAAGCCAAGGCCTTGACCTATTGACTCCGATGAGAGAAGGTGCATCTGATACTGATCTATTGGCACTCATCGAATCCTGCTGGTTGGCACGTGACGATCAGTACTCCGAAATTCGCACGGAATCTTCTCCTACGCGCACGCGTGTAGAAATGTCCTACATCGGTGGCTAATCAAAGCAGGCCTCGGCAACCTCAAGCACGACAGGCCAGGGCGCATCGGTTCGAATTGCTGGAGCACCCCATCGGGCAACTGCAGCACGATAACCAGCTTCTTGTAGGCCCGCAACCAAATCTACAACCTTGGGTGGGCCATTCACATTACAGAATTTTGGCAACATATCGGTGATGATGAGAGATGGAGTTTCAGCAAGTTCAGCTTCACCAGCCCAATGACGAACAGCAGTCTCCGCATCATCGCCACACAGTTTGAGCGCCCGGTCAACGGTCATGGTGGTTAGCACATCACCATCAAACAATGATCCAGTCCATAGTGGACCTGAGATTCTCTTGTCGTCACGACGTACTGGGTATGTGAACGGTAGCAGGCAGAACGGTTGGCCAGGGGCATCGCCTTGCGGATGGATCCCCGCCTCTGTAGCGGCTTTCAATTCATCAGGTGTGGGTGAGGCGATACGCCAACCCAAACTCTCCTCGAGTACATTCGCGGTTTGGATTGAGCGATGGACCTTGACAGAGACACGAATGTGATGAGAATCCCAGGAAGAGAGTAGTGGTATGATGCAGCGATCATGTTGAGCCGCAGTCCGTGCAACTGTAGCTATGAGTAGTCGCATTGCTGAATCATGCGCCATCTCATCAGTCCGAATCTTTGCACCATAGCGGCGCAGGCATGCGCTTGCCGAAGACCCAGTTAGTGCGGCCGTATCAGTTGCAGTAATTTCCATCACCGCACGCCTCGCACTCGATTGCATGGCCGAATCCAGAAACGGAACGGGGGAACCGAAAGGGTCGATGTCAATCCATTGCCAACCAGAGGACAGCAAAACTTGGCGCGCATCTTCATTTCGAAATTTAACATCAGGGCAATTCTCACGCGCATAATTCAGTGCATCCTCATCAAGATCAGCGCCAACCAATAGTAATCGGTCCGCTTTTTTTGATGGTAATTCTGTCAACCATCGATTGATTCGACTGCCGGTCGCACAGAGTGCATCAAGTGTGTGAATTTGCGGTTTGTTGAACCACTCGTTGTCTAGCATGTAATCCATCAACAGGACACTGCGAGTCCGACAATCAGCCATGGCTGGATTGTGGAAAGCTGAACGATGTGCTCGGTCCGCAGGCCCCTTTCCATGCCGTTCGAGTTGCTTCTCACTTCGCCCTTCTTTGGCAGGGGGTAAGCGGTGTTGAGTTCGTCCTTCTAGGACGACCTCATATTCGGACAATGTATCACCTCAGTAGTGTTCAAAGACAATATCTGGATTGTTGTGAGTCACCTTGTGACCATGATCGCGAACCTCACCCACCATTTGGGTTCCTTCGAGGCGCGATGCCACCCAGTCACAGACCGCGTTCGCATGTGCATAATCTACGACCAGAACCATGCCCATTCCGAGATTGAAGGTTCGAGCCATTTCTCGGTCGGAGATGCTACCCGTTTCTTGAATCCAAGTGAACTCTGGCAATACTGGAAGTGGATTTTCGATGTGCCAACCCAAGCTGCCATGCAGCCTTAGAAGATTAGACAACCCGCCCCCCGTTACATGACAAATTCCGTGCAGTGCATCGGCAGGGCAAGGCCCATCTCCTGCACGACAGGCCTCGATAAGGTCGGTAACGGGGTCAACATAGATTCGAGTTGGATTGAGGAGTACTTCACCCAGTGTGATGGAACCATCCCCCATTCGGATGATGTTGCGACCGGGGTGTTCGGTGTCAAATGGTGCAGTATCAGTGTACGAAAGACCACTCAACTCGACAACTTTGCGTACCAATGAGAATCCATTGGAATGGACGCCACTTGCAGGCAGTCCAATCATAACATCACCCGCATCAATATTGGCACCTGTAATTGCAGCACCCTTGGGTAACCAACCCAATGCAGTGCCTGACAAATCCAGTTCAGTCACGATTCCAGGAAGACTTGCAGTTTCACCACCAGCGAGTGTGACTCGGGCGATACGACAAGCTTCGGCAAGGCTTGCACCAATGGCTGCGTGTTGCTCTGGATCTGGTTTTGGAACTGCGATGTAGTCAACAAATGCGATGGGTTCTGCACCCACGCATAGGAGGTCATTTACATTCATGGCCATACAATCGATTCCCACACCACTCCAATGATTCATCATGGAGGCAATTTGCAACTTGCTGCCAACGCCATCGGTGGCCAGAGCGAGAAGGTTGTCGCCAAATTCGATGAGGCCACCAAACCCACCGGGTAAATCGACTGGCGCCCCTGGCATACCCGTCACTCGGACAGACCGCGATAGTGCGCCGACCAGAGATGCGACTGAAGCACCCTCAAGGTCGATGTCTACACCACTACTTGCGTAGTCCAGCCCCTCGGCCTTGTCGCTCATCACTTAGCGCGAGTCATAGCCCCCCCTTCAGGCTGCCGTCATCTCTTGTTTCGCTCTCCGAACAGGACCGCAGCAGACTTCATACCCCGGCCCACCCCCTCCGGGGGTGCGGAAGTGAAGTGATGACCACGCAACGAAGACTCCTCGTGCTGCTTATGACAACCCTCATGCTTGGTACCGGCTTTGCCGGTTGCTTGGGTGGCGATGAACCTGGAACAGGTTCTGGCAATGGTGGTGATACGGGTGAGGAAACTACCTTTGTCGATTCAGATGGTGACGGAATTTACGATGTCATCGATCAATGTGCAGATACCCCGGAAGGTACCGATGTGGACTGGTCAGGATGTCCTGAAGCTGCAGATACAGATGATGATGGTGTCATCGATGATAGTGATAATTGCCCAGATACTGTTGCTGATGCAGAGGTTGACTCTGATGGTTGCGAAATCGTTTACGATACCGATGGCGATGGAATAGAAGATGGCATGGACGCCTGCCCAGGAACACTGGCTGGTATCGGAGTGGATGCTACCGGTTGCGAGATTATCTACGATGCAGACAATGACGGTGTACCCGATGGTGACGATGATTGTGCTGATACAGAAGAAGGCATTGAGGTGGATGAAAATGGATGTCCAGTACCACAAGACACCGATGGTGACGGAGTTCTTGATGACAATGATCAGTGCGCAGATACACCTGCTGGCATCACTGTTGATGAGAATGGATGCGAGATTGTAGTCGGCCCCGTGATCGAAGTAAAAATTGGGGTATTGACACCACGAACTGGTGATAATGCACACTTGGCGGAAGGTCTCGAAAATGCAGCACAGATGGCCATTGATGACATCAATGCAGCACAGAGTACTTACGAATTTTCACTTATTTTCTATGATACAGAGTCCTCCGGCTCGACAGGAAGTACTGCAACTTGGTCACTGATTGAAGGCGATGGAGTTTCAGGAATCATTGGCGGTGCCTCAATATCTGTCTTGGACAATGCATTCTCACCCCCTCCAAACCAACCTCAAGCAAAACCAATTCAGCACCAAATACCCCTTATTACCCCATTCGTTACCAGTGGGGAATTTGAGGAAATCTCAGATGATGATCTTATGTGGAGAGTAGTTCCCAGTGATTCTGATAGTACAAATGGGGCTTTGATGTGGTCCAACATTTACGAATTGAACAACCTTGCAGTGATCTATGAAGACAATGGAGATGGTCGTTCATCTGCAAGAATTTTCACGGAGGGTTATGATGCAAGCAAGATTTGTGCGACCCTATCATATCCTTCAAACCCAAGCGATGCCCAACTTGAACAAGTCCGCGATGATGCAGTAAATCTTGGCTGTGAAAATGCAGTCTTAATCTCTAAAGATACAGATTCAGCACGATTGATTGTAAAGATCAAGGGTGTTCTTTCCGAAGCACGGATAGTTGTAACACATCAATCGGGTTATGCAGAGTTTCCCGAATTATTGTCAGCAAGTGTACGTAATCTTGTGCTCGGTGTGGTTGGAGCAAATGCATCAACAACATGGCAATCTCCCTTACAATCTGATTTTGATGATGATTATCTTGCATTGTATAGTTCGGCTGCTCCAGCGCATGCAGGCTCAGCTTACGATGCGACCATGATTATGGTACAAGCTACAATTCAAGCCGGTTCAAGCACCGGTAGCGACATCAAAGCCGCCATCCCTTCAGCGGGAACCAACTATGCTGGGATTGCGGGCACCATCACATTCGATTCATTCGGAAATACACCTGAAATGGAGTATGATTTGTTCCGCTTTGAAGATGCAGGAGATCTTGACAATGATGGAGAAGTTGATATGTCCTTCGAAGAAATGGGATACTGGAATTCCAGAGATGGAATTTCTTCACAGTGCCGTTCCTCAGCGGGTTCGGTTGTAATCGGTATGCTTAGCCCCCAGACTGGGATTCACTCAGATTATGCTCAAGGTGAGGAAAACGGTGTTCAACTCGGTGTAGATTTACTCAACATCAATCAGCGTGGAACGTGTTTTAGTTTGACAATAGCGGATACACAATCAACACAATCCGGTGCGGCCAGTGCCATGCAGGCATTGGTAAATGCTGGTGTCATTGGTGTGATTGGGCCTCACTCAACAGAGGAAGCCCTTGGAGCACTGGCTGTTGCCGAATCAAATAAGGTACCAATGATCACATTTGGTGCATTTTCAAATGAAGCAATGGAAAGTGCTTGGTCAGGTTGTGGGGAGACTTGTACACCAGCAGATTATGGATATCTTTGGCGTGTATCCCCTGGCCAAGATCACCACGTGTCTGCACTGTCAGCGTACATCTCTAACGGAGGGTACACCAATGTCGCTATCTTGAATGATGCAGGCAAGGACAACTCTGCAATTGCTACAGCGCTAAGCACAGCACTGGGAAGTACTTGTTCGGAACAATCTTTCACGGCTGGACAAACTGATTTTAGCGCTGAAATTTCATCCCTGTCAGGTTGTGACGCCATCGTCATATTGGCAGAATCAGGCGATGGTGCAGCCATCCTAGCAGAAATACATTCACAAGCAATTGGAGGAAATGATGAATTGAATATTGCCAAGATTGGTGGTCATGGAATGGGTGACATATCCATGGGTGATACAGTATCAGATCCAGCACATCTCGACGATTTGACGGGCATTCGAATGGGCATCGATCATGATTTGGCTGAATATGATCACGAACTCAAGTATGTGTACATGATGAATTACGGAACTGATTTGCAGTCCTATGCAGCATGGGCTGGCGATGCAGCTCTCATCATGGGAACAGCGGTCATATTGGCTAATGTCGGGTCCCATACAGCGACCCCGCAGCGTGTCAATGAGCACGGTATTTCTGCTGCTGCGGATGAATATGCCGTGAGTAGTGGCGATATCACATTGAGCACTACAGATGGTGAAACCAACCATACCACTCTCGATGTCTACCATTGGAATAGTGATGGGGAATTTACCGAGATTGGACGATGGCGCTATGACATTGGCCTTGTCATGTTTTGAGTGCATCAAGACAAATTTCAGCAGCCTTTGAGAAATGATCTTTGGCTTCTTGCATGCGATGCCCATCTTCGATTTCCATTAACGCGATGACATTCTCATCCGTATCCGCAATGCGCCTTGAATTCTCGATAGGCACGATATCATCCTGTGTACCATGCAAGATGACTGTTGGATGATTCAACTTTGGCCATGACATTTTGTCTGCAGTTTGCATGAAATCCCAGTTGAGGGTGATGTCATGTCCAAATCCATGGTGATGATAGGCCCGTGCATCAGTTCCTTCCCACTCAGCCATTTTTTCTGTAGGTAGACTTGAACGCCACATTTCTGCGAGTCCAAATGCAGGTGCGATGAGTAAGAGTCCAAATTTAGCGTCAGGGCGAAGGGCACTGGCGTTTGCAGCTGCCAACCCCCCCATCGAAGAGCCAGCGACAATGTCGAAATCCTCAGCATCGATTTGCGCGAGCAGCACATTGGTTTCCTGCTCGATATTCCAGCCGTTCATAGACATTACAGGGGCGACTACGTCCCAACCCAATTCATCAATCATGTGTGTTGGCTTTCCACCATTTGGGGTTCCTTCGAACCCGTGGGCGAACAGAACGCGCATGGATTACTCCTCAAAGGACAATGGTTTGAATTCGCTGCCCTCCACCGAACAGCGTGTCATTGGTACGCGTACATTTTTCTCTAGTACACGCAAGTGAATTTCAGCGGTGACATGTACAACAGATGAGAAGAGGTGTCCTCCATGCACGATATGATCATCATCGGACAGAACAATGTGAATATGTGTGAAGGGTTCCCCTTCAAGAACTGCGACATTGCCTTGCATACTCAGTAACTCATTCGCTTCGGTTAAGACGACGCGATGATACACGCTGTCATCTCCAAGGTACCCGATATCGGTATCGCGTACACGCCCAATGCCGCTGGTAATCGCAGCTCCAGATACCCCTTCGCTCAGACAGACGGTTTGAATCGATTCATGTAATTCTTCACCAGGGTCTAATCTGAGGAAGATATCGCTGCCCGACCGCGTGTGCTCCATGTATTCGGCCGCATCTCGGTCGTTCAAAGGGCTTCCCTTCAAAATGGTAGGAAATTCAATTGGGAACGCCTCCATTGGAAATCGCGATGGCCCTGAGAGTCCCTATCGTGGGCTTCTAATTCCAGTGGAAATGAGGGGGTCCACACCCTTTCTTCCACTAAGTTAATGGAGGTCGGATTATCGATGCGAATGCCCTGTGTGGAGGACATTGTATGCTACATGCTCATGATTCAACTGCTCGTTGGCGTTCCTTCTTTGAGGAAACCTGTGCCAATGAGATATCCACATTGGCCGCATCTTGGCCGAAGCAAATGGCTTTTTCATTGGAATTTTCACAAATTCAGGCATGGGATGTCCCCTTTGCTGAATTGATTCTCAACCACCCTCGAGAAGTTCTTCGTAACGCCGATACGGTTCTCGCAACACTATGTCGGGAATCAGGATATGAGGCGGATCCTCGAATTCGCATCGTCGGGTTACCGCCTGATGCATTACAAAGACTAAGGGAGATTAGTAGTGAAGAAGTTGAAACCTTTACCACATCTGAAGTAATTGTGACCAAAGTTAGTGAACTCAAGCCACGAATTTATGATGCAATATTTACTTGCACAACTTGCGGCCACACAATCGATATCCCACAACCCAATGAATTGGAATTGATTGAACCATCCCAATGCCCAGAAATAGGTGGGTGTGGACGCCCTGCAAGCGGTGCCGGGCGAACCCGATTCGATTTGCGTTGGGAAGATTCGAAATTGATTAACAATCAATGGATGGAAGTGCAAGAACTCCCTGAGAATGTCAAGCCCGGATCACAACCTGTTCGCCTCAGTGTGCTTGCAGAAGCAGAATTGGCCGGTAAACACGTTCCCGGTGAGCGAATTCGTATCAATGGGATTCCTTATCTTCGCACACTCAAACGAGGGGGCTCAAAGACCCCAATGTTCGACATCTACATCTCATTGCACTCGAGTGAGAGGAAGAACATTCCACTCGAAGAAATCGAAATCGACCCAAGCGAGATTGCAGAGATTCAAAAAATTGCAGCACGTGATGATTTGACCGAGCTTTTTGTCCGTTCAATTGCTCCTTCTATTATCGTCGGTGAAGACAAGATGAATTGGATCAAGAAATCCCTTGTATTCCAACTGTTGGGCGGTGTTGCTCGTAAATATGGGGATGGAACCCGAACTCGTGGTGACATCCACATTCTATTGTTGGGCGACCCTGGTGTCGCTAAATCCCAGATATTGGCATTCATGGGTAGAATTTCCCCCCGTGGTCGCTTTACGACAGGAGGCGGTACCACCGCTGCTGGATTGACAGCAGCTGCAGTTAGAGATGCCTTCAACGATGGTCGATTCTCTCTGGAAGCAGGTGCACTTGTTTTGGCAGATATGGGACTTTGTGCAGTTGATGAATTTGACAAAATGTCCACCGATGATCGGGGAGCAATGCACGAAGCGATGGAGCAACAGCGCATCAACATCAACAAAGGTGGCATCAGTGCAACTATGCCTACACGATGTGCAGTTCTAGCCGCTGCAAATCCTAGAGATGGTCGTTTTCAACCAATATCATGGGGTGACCCTTCGACTTTCCTGCACAAACAGATTGACCTCCCGCCCCCATTGATTTCTCGGTTCGATATTGTGTGGATGATTCAAGATGTAGTGGACAAGGGTCGCGATCAAAGAATCGGAGAACACATTGTTCGAGTCAAGCGTACAGGTGTACCTGAACATTTGATTGAAAGTGGACATACAGTTGAGCCAGATTCATTGCTAAAGGAACAAATATACACGACCAATGTTGATGGCGAGGATGTAATTACAGCTGAATTTTTCCAAAAATATGTGGCTCACGCAAAGCGAACATTCCACCCTGAAAGTGACGATAATGTGATGAAAATTTTAGTCGATCATTATACTGAAAATCGTAAGGTAATGGAAGGTGAAACCAATTCGGTGTCCCTTACTGCAAGATCGATTGAGGCAACCTTGCGAATGGCAGAGGCTAGAGCCCGATTATTCTTGAGAAATTATGTGACCGAAGAAGATGCACATGAAGCGATTGCGATGGATGGGCTTTGGAGATACGTAGCCAGTGCAGGTAACATCAACCCCCAAGATCCCACAGGTGTTCCAGAGAGAGCAAAGAGTGCAGAGAGAACCATCATGTCCATCGTACGCAATCTCTGCCGAGAATTGGATGGAGAATGTACTACAATCCAAGTTTACAATTCAGGGACCGAACAGGGCTTCGATGAGGAAACTGTGGACAGAGTTCTCAATAATATGCGAAATCGTGGCGATTTGTACCAGCCGCGAATTGGTTTGTGGCGGATGAACTAGTTGACATGAGTTTCACGCCGCTGCCCCTTTAGGGGGGCAGCAATTGGCAACACCCCATGGCCGAGGACATTCCAGGGGATGTTGCTGATGCTGATGGGCTTGACCCACAAGCACTCGGCTTCATGTGTGGCCTTGAGATTCACCAACAATTGGCCACTGGTAAATTGCATTCGAGGCAACCCAGTGTGTTGTATGAGGATGGAATTGATGACATTGAAGGACAATGGCCAAACGTCCATCGCCGTTTACGAGCGGCTCGCGGTGAAGGAGGACGAATTGATATTGCAGCTCGCTTCGAACAACGCCGAAATCGTTCCTTCATTTACTTCCAATCGCCCAATTCAGGCCTCATTGAGATGGATGAAGCACCTCCATTGGAACATGATCGAGATGCGGTTGAAGTTGCCTTGACCATGGCGGCAATGATGGATGCAAAACCAGTCGGCGCGTTGCAAGCGATGCGAAAGACTGTGGTTGATGGTTCCAACACCAGTGGCTTTCAACGCACTACACTTATCGCCACTCATGGTTCAATTCAGACACCAACTGGCCCGGTCGGAGTGGATGTTATTTGTTTGGAAGAAGATAGTGCACGAAAGTTGGATACCCGCTCAACTCAGGATGGTGAACAAGTCGTTTACACCCTTGATCGACTGGGGGTTCCTCTCGTTGAGGTTGCAACCGCTCCAGAAGTACAATCCCCAGATCATGCCAAAGAGACTGCTCTAGCGTTGGGTAGACTTCTGAGAGATACTCGACGTGTTCGCCGGGGCCTCGGTTCAATTCGACAAGATCTCAACGTTAGCATCGGTCCTGGCGATCGTGTTGAAATCAAGGGTTGTCAAGATCTTGATTGGATTCCTCGAATCATTCGCCTTGAGATGGCGAGACAGTTGCATTTCCATCGATTGGCCAATGAACTG
>JAPKEY010000032.1 GCA_028821815.1 Candidatus Poseidoniales archaeon
GCTTTGTTTCAAAATGTATTGGTAATGGATTATCTTGGTGATCCCGAAGGGCCGAGCCCACGATTACGCGATATTGAGGTTGAGGAACCCGAACCGGTATTCGATGAACTTCTAAATTGGTTGCGAGTTTGTTGGCAGGAGGCTGAATTGGTTCATGCAGATTTTAGTGAATACAACATTTTGTGGCACCAAGGAGAGCCCCGAATTATCGATGTAGGTCAGGCTGTTATCAAAACCCATCCCAATGCAGAGGAATTCCTTGTTAGGGACGTCACCCGTCTGGTGGAATGGGCTCAGAGACAAGGTGTTGAAGTCGATGTTGCCGAAGCCATGGCGAACGTTCTATACTGATTACTCTTCTTCGAATCCAACGGATTCATCTTCTGCGAGTAGCATCATTTCATCAATGGCACCAGTATCTTCGGGGTCTACTTGCGAATCTTTGTAACGCCGTTCTCTCTTTCGTCGAGCAGCATCCAGACCAGGGACCAGTGCCTCAAATAGGCCACCACCTTCTCCAGTATTTATTGATTCAAGATTACGTGAAGACATTCGTCTTTTTCGCCTCTCAGCCTCAAGATGTTTCAGAACAGATGAGTGTTCAGCACCCTGTAACAGTCTTTCAATCGCTTGGCTAGCCAATGGCAGTGATTCTTCATCACCAATGATGACAACAGTCGAACCATAAATGACAATTTCTGAGCCGGAATGCTCCTCAATCAATTCGCGGATACGCCCATTACGACCGATGAGCCGACTGCGGATACGTCGCTGCTGGTTTGCATTTTTCCCAACATATTCACGCATATCATGAAGAATTAGATGCTGATCATCTTTCAGTAACTGAAGGGCTCTCTCGGGATTCATACCGCGTCCAATGGCCCGAATAACGTCTGGAAATTTCATTCTCAAAATGGGATCGAATTCCTCATTCCATACAACTGATACATCGCCACTTTTGGAATCAATATGGAGTTTAGAGTTGGTGGCTTCCTCTAACGCTCGACGCGTAGCACCTTTGCGTCCAATTAGCACCGCAATGCGGTCTTGTGGGATTCGAGCCAAGCCCTCCATTGGCCCCGCGACCGAAGCCTCCTCTTTCAAGACGCCGATTGCCGCCGATTGATAACTCGACTCGCAAACAAGCCAGCGAGAAGCAAGAGTACGATGTTAGACGCAAAACCGCTTACGGAACCCACCACTTCTGGGTCAGCGGCTCCAATCAGCAGGAAAGCCTCATTATTTCCTTCGTCACGCTCTGAAATTGAATCATCTGGGTCGACCATGATTCGCAGATCAAATTCACCTGCTGTGAGTAGGGAAATGCTCACAGAAATGCTTTCTTGTTGATCGATGAAACTGTTTGTTGGGATAACCATTGAATTCAATGTCACCCATTGGGTTAACGAGTCACGACTCGCAGGTGCGCTCTCAATTCTTACAACAACACTACCTGAATAGAATTCATTGGTGTTGATATTGGCTTCAAGAAGAACAGGGTCCTGTGAACCGGCTCTTACAATTAAGCGGTCGAGTGAAGCGTCAGAGATTGAGAAATCAAGACCTGGTAAGATGAGGAAATGCGATGCTGGGGTCATCACCGTGTTTCCTGAATTATCGACAAGTGTTGCACGGATAGAGAGGTACTGGCCCGCTCTGGTTGACCAATCGATGGCAGCCGAAAGATAGTTTGAGGTTCCGGAACCGACACTGAGCCAGTCGGACGAAATGTCAGGTATTGTTCCCGCACCATTGGAATCAAACCCATATTCTAGGCTACATGAAGCAATGTCAATACCTGAATGTGCATCGGTAGCATCGACGGTTACCGCCACTTGCCCGGACAATGAATCCGTGAGTTCGGGAAGAACCCATCCACCTGCTACGGGGGCGGCTCGATCAACCATAATTGTCACATTGAGCGGTTCACCAATATTTCCAACACGATCTACAGCGCGGAATTGAATCGTTCGAACACCCTCTTCCAAAGTCATCGATCCATATCCAGCAGAACCGATATCCGCCCACTCATCAGTACTATCGCGCACATGATAGGTCGAAATCCCTGAGCCACCATTGTCATCCGAGCCACTAGACAAGTCGTTGAAAATCAGGGTTGTGGCGTCTGTCCAAGTACCGGTGGTGACTGAAAGGGAAGGTGTTCCCACATCTGGTCCACTTCGATCTATTCCAATGTGAATTGAGGTTTGAGCTGAATTGCCCCCTTCATCAAAGACAGATAGAACCGGGTTCCAAACACCTTCTGACAAGTCTCCGGGCGACCATGCCCACGTATTGAGCAATGTTCCAGGTCCATCTTGAGGTGGTGTTCCTGAACCAGGTACATCGGTAAGTGTCGCATGTGATAGATGCGAATCTGCACCACTCCAATCGAAATTTATTGTACCTGATACAGCAGTTGTAAACCAGGCTCGGTTAATCGTCGAAGAACCATCGCCGATAATCGCTCCAGATGTACTCAGTGTGATGCTATTAGGTACAGTATTGTCAATTGTGAACGTCGGGCTGATAACCCAACCAGTGGTAGTTGAATTTGTATACGTTCCATTGATTCTCAATTGATAATCACCATCACTATGTGCACTGGTATCCCATGCAGTTAACCACGGTGCTGTGGTGATATTAGCAATTGACATCCATGTTGAACCGTCAGAGACCTCGACATTGATGTAATCCATACTGGCTACATTTGTTGCACGAACTGTGTATGTTCCTGACAAAATTTGTTCTAAATCAGGTCCGCCGCTAAAGGCTAAATCATCACTTCGACCCGACGAAGCATCTACTGTAATCCACGCTCCATGAGGTACAAGACACAGCAAAATCACCACGGATGTGGCGAGAATTAAGCGGCGAGAAAGCATTGGCACCAATCCTCCCACAAGATGCACCGTCCTTCAAGGCTTTCCAATGGGACCCGCAACGCTTTGACTTGCTAAGGGTCTTCAGGTGATTTCGGAAGCAGGTTTGAAGTGCCTCGGCTGTTCTCCTGAAGCCATGGAGCGGCCCCCGTTGGCACATATCCTGTGCGCTCTGCTCTTCCTTGCACCAATATTGGCAATCGCTAGCCCTGCTAGTGCCGAATTATCAGGTAACGTTGCATTCAGCACCGAAGGCCTTTCGATGAGTCCATCAACAGCTGTTGAAGGAGGGGATGTGACATTCACACTTTCTCTTCAGAACACTGCGAATATTATTGCTGAAGATGTAATTGTTGAGTTTCACAAAAATACTTACGAAGCGGGCAACCCTGCTTCATGGCATTCCGTGGACGTTGCTGCAAGTTCGTTCGAAGATGTGAACTTTGTTTGGGCTAATCTCGCATGGGGCCAGGGGGAACAGACACTGGTTATCCGGGTCGTTCACAATGATGACCCGAAAATCATCTCGCATAACTTCAATGTCTCGGGTTTGGCCAATCTACGACTTTCCCACTTTGAATTATCACCTGAATCTGGTGCACACCAGGGTGCCCCCATTGCAATTCAAATCGAAGTTCGAAATTCAGGACATGCTGATGCTCCAGCCAGTCATCTTGAATTGACTGTTGCAGGAAGTGCCAATCTTCTTTCAGTATCCCCCTTGCAAGCCGGTGATTCCATTTGGATGAATCAATCGGCAACAGCACCAGCTGCTGGAACATACGATGTGTTCGGTGTCGTTAATGCCGATAGTGGTGATAACATCGTTGAATCAACCACTGCGGATAATACTGAATCGCGCTCCTTGGTCATCGACACATTGCCAGATTACCGCCATGCAGATGGTCCAACTGTCGTTGCAGACATTGGTTTATCTGGACCTTGGACGCTGAGTGGTACCATTGCACGTGACGGCGGCACTGGTGCAACAACCGTTCCACTCGAAATCCGGATACAGGATGGCATCACTCTCGAAATTCTTAGTCTATCCTTCACCGACATCGATGCTTTTGCAGAATACTCGGTCATAGTCACCTCTCTGGATTTGACAGATACAACCCCTGGTGATATCTACCTTGACTTAGAGATTGATCCTTCGACAAGTGTAGCACAATCGAATCCATTCAACAATTTAGAATCAGCATCCCTGACAATTTATCAGGAACCCAACGTGGTCGTGACAGGCGCCTCACCACAAACACCGACCACGGTTCCAGGAAACATGGTTACATTCACAGTGACATTGCAAAATGTAGGGATGGTCACTACAAAGGGAGTGTTATCGGCTACGTTTGAGGGTCAACCACTCACACCTCAAAATATCACACTCCTGTCGTCAAATACCGGGAATGAAGGTCAATACAGTGCCACTTTCACTGCCTTTGCAGATGGTTTGACCAGAGATATTCCCTTTGAGGCTAGTTGGACCAAAACTCCTGGTTTTTACGACCGATTAGAAACTGATAACGTGGTCACCAGTTCAGTCAGACTAAATTCTAATCTACAATTACAATTCTTGTTTAACACAGAAGGGTGGACACCGGATGCTCCACCACTCTATGCAACATACACCTATGTTTACACAATCGATGTTCGGGCACAGAGTGGGGCCGGTAACGAGACATTCGAATGTATCGATCGTACGACAAATACCATATTGGATACTACTTCTTCACTGGAGTTCGCCACTGACGAGCAACAAACCATTCGCTGTGTAATCACCCCTAAGCAACCTGGTCAAATCGAACTTGCAATCACACCTCAGGGTTCCAGCGTACAGACACCCCATGCCAAGGTTTGGTCGGTGGAACTTGAAAGTGGAACCGACATCTCGAATGGAGACGATTCAACATCAATACTTCTGTTCGCAGTAGCAGGTCTGGTTGCCTTGGGTGCATTGATTGGTGCCATTGTTCTCACCCGACGCGGATTGGCTGATGCCGACCGGGAAACATACGACTTATGTCCAGCTTGTGATGGAGATATTGAAGGTGATGAGGACATTTGTCCGCATTGTGACTTCGATCTTCGTGTGGGGCGCGCGAAGTTCCATGATTGTGAAGATTGTAATTCTACGATACCTTCAATGTTGGAGCACTGCCCCTACTGTGGTTCGGAGCAAGATCTTGGTATACATTACACTCGACGTGAACAAAAATTCAAGCCCCTTCCAGTTGAAGTTGAAGATGAGCAGATAGACGATGAAGTGGATGAAAACGAAATCGTTCGGGGTTACGAAGGATACGACAAACATGCTAGTGATCTTGGTTTCAATGAAGAGCAATTGGAAGGGGAATGGGATGAGAATCTCACTGAAGCTGAGACGTATTTCGATTCCAAAGAAGAGGCACGCCTTGCTGCTGATGTTGCAGCCGCCGAAATGGGTGAGGTTGAGGATCTCGTAACATCTACTAAACTCGGTGAAGTAATGGATGAATTGCCACAACACGATCTAGATGCCTTCCTAGGTGATGTGGAATCACGGCGACACCTTGCCGATGCAGATGTAGAATTGACTGCTTCGGATGCAAATTACCGTGAACAAATTTTCGAACTCACAGGCGAAGATGGGGTATTACCTGGCCAAGAGGTCAATGTCGATGCAATGATTGACAATACAGTGGTTGGCAACGAAGTACGTTCAGCCAGCAGCGATTTTACAATCCAGGATGGAGATGAACCGGTCACCAAAAGTGAACCTGAGCCAGAACCGACTACAGAGGAACCTGCACCTAAACGCCGTGGCATCCGCCGTCGCAAGAAGGATGAGTAAGGCATTCCTAAGGCCGTCAGACAGAAATGTGCTCCCCTACACCGGAAGGGTAGGGGAGAGGCCGTGTCAGGACTACGCAGGAGGACAATGAGTGGCATCATGGTCCTGCTTTTCGTATCTATGGCCATGCCCGGATGCCTCTCTCTTGTCCTTGGGCGCGAATTAATTGAAGGAATTAGAACTGAGCCGGAAGTACGCGAAGAGCCCACATTGTACGACTTGTCGCACACATTCTTGGTAGACGGCACCGAACTTCTCCCCACACAGGGCCAAGAAACTCTATTTCAAGCGATCCCAATTGATGATACAGTTGGGGAAATTGTCATCTACTTTGAAACATCAGTCAATTATTTTCTTGGGGATGCCGATATTCGCTATGTCCACGTTGAATTGTTGTGGTGCGAAGATGATGGTGCAGGTAACCCGGTGAACTGTGATGAGGCAGATCCAATTTACGAAGTCATGGCTGACAACGGAACTTACGACCCGGAACGAACAGTATTAGATCGAAATTCCAATCCCTTTGAAAGTGGTATGTGGAGCCTCACAGTTGACGGTCGCGGAACGGGTTGGAACACAGGTCTCACTGCCATAGATGACCAAGATTCGTGGATTCTTCGAGTCACAGTGATTCGCCCTTGCTTGTCCTTCCCAGAAAATCCAGAAGAATGCACGCCAACAATCGATCTAGAGTGATTATACCAAGCTCTGTGGGCACTTCGCTCTGCGAGAGCAATTACGGCACTTCCCCACCCTCTCATGATTTCGTTCGGCCCCACCCTCAACCATGAGGCGTTGAATTTCTTGAATTGAGGAATAGAGATCATCTCTAGCAGAATCATCCCATGGAACCGTGTACAAAGCCTCACCCCCGTAGCGAAGGATTCCATATTCAGGTGCAGATCCAGTGGTCTTGTCTACAAGATGAAGGTAAGCGAGTAATTGCATTCGGTGACTATCATGGGGTTTCACTGGTATTTTCCCTGTTTTCTGTTCCACAGGGATGAATTGATTGTCGATCTTTACGATTTGGTCGGGCCGACCCCGTAGTCCAATTTTTTCATCAGAGAGTAAGGCCGCACTTTCACCAGAATCATCACTGTAAGCCAATATGTCAGTCTTTGATAATCCAGCATCTTCTCTTGCATCAAGTGATTGTTTACCGGATACGAGTGCCCTGTGTAATTGCCAAGCAGAGAACAGTAACCACGCCAATGTAAACACAATGAGTGAAAATGTCAGCACAGTTCTATTTGTAGCCCAATAAATTGCCAATCCATGCAAGGCGACAGCAATGGAGGCCAAAAGTAACCGAGATTCTGTAATTCCACCTTTTCCATAGTCACTATCATTGCCGATATCAAACGGAGAAACCACATTCTCATTTTGCAACCCACTACCGTCGATTGTCGGTGGTTGTGCCAATCCGAAGGGCCAGCCCAACCAGCGGCGCCAAGGCAACGAAATGAGCATGATTGCTAACACTAACCAGACAGCAGCCAATATGATGAGATACATACCAACATCACGGATTAATTCTTCTGGGATAGTACCTTCATTGACGAAGAAAAATGCCGCAGAATCAGCTGAAAGAGCACAAACAACAGTAATCCACCAAGACCAGATAACTATGTCTTGTGATGCCTGAGTTTCTGAGCGTTTGTAGTCGACCATTTTCTTGTGTATGCGATCATGTGCAAGCATACCTTGTTCCAATGCATTACCTTCCCCGCTTACACCGGCTTTGGACAATTGCCAAGAAACTGGACAGTAGGTATGTCTCTCTAAATCCGATGCCGAAACAGGTAGTGCCACACCTTGAAAATTTGCCCAGAAACCATCTTCACGAAGGTTCCCTTCAGCAATTGGCCCTGAAATTTCTAGGGCGGTTTCAACCGATTCACCTACTCCCATGGAACAATCAGAATCCATCGAACGTTAAGCGTTATTCCGGTTTGCCTCGCAAACCCCCATCTGATTGACATTCCACTTCCATTCGGGTAACTGCGTCGAAAAATCTCACGTGCGCGAGCGAAGCGGTTATGAAGAGAGGGTGGGTGGCGAGGCCGCACGAGGCTTCGAAATGACCGAATCAATGCTAGTACCTCATGAAACCTACGAGGTTCACAAGGTTCACATTGGTGCTCTTCAGAAGAGTGCGGACATGAAACCCTTCCTCAGTGATGAGCCTGGTGATGGCTCCGGACTGCATTTGATTGATTTAGAACAAACCGATGCCCGAATGCGAGTCGTCACACAGTTTCTCAATCGATATGATCCAAGTCGCATCCTTGTTGTCAGTGCACGACAGTATGGGCAGAGACCGGCTCGTAAATTCGCTCAAGCGATTGGTGCTATGCACATCGTTGGACGATTCATCCCGGGTACTCTAACCAATCCACTCCTTCGCACATACATCGAACCAGAACTCATCCTTGTAACGGATCCTCAAGCAGACCAACAATCTCTTTCGGAAGCTGTGAGTACTGGTCTACCAGTTGTTGCCATCTGTGATGCTAACAATACCCTACGAAATGTAGATTTATGCTTGCCCGCCAATAACAAGGGACGTCAGAGTTTGTCTCTAATCTATTGGCTACTTTCCCGCGAAGTCCTCAAGGCTCGTGGCACCATGGACGATGATACATGGGCTGCAATGCAAGAAGTCGCCGAATGGGAATCCACTTTCTGAGTCGACTCAGTGAGGTGGAATCATGCCCGAGCAAGTGCCATTGTTCCTTGCACCGATGGCAGGTGTTACCGATGTTGCATACCGCTTACTCGCTCGAGAGGCAGGGGCCGATTTTACTTCTACAGAATTCACAGCAGCGAGCGGGCTCAGTCGAAAAAATGCAAAATCATGGGCCAAGGTCGAAACACATTCCAGGGAATCTCCCTTCATTCCACAGATTTTTGGTGGTATTGAAGATGAAATGGTAGAAACAGCTCGCTTGTTATCGAAAAATGCTGATACCATCGATCTCAATTTTGGTTGTCCTGCACCCAAGGTTACCAAGACCTGCGCAGGTGCAGCGATGATGGCAGATCCTGACAATCTTATTTCCATGGTGTCACGTTGTATCGAAGCCAGTGAATCCCCAGTGTCAGTGAAGATGCGATTGGGTACTGGACAAGGGGCGATTACCGTCCTTGAAATCGCAGAGCGTTGTGCACAGTTGGGTGTACTGCGTATCTGTGTCCATGGTCGCACACTTGCACAGAAATATCGGGGTGTTGCTGATTGGGATTTAATTCGAAAAGTCGTTGAAATCGTAGAACCCTATGGTGTACCAGTCATCGCCAATGGCGACATCATCGATTCACGCAGTGCAGCATTGTGTTTGGAAGTGACTGGGGCCTCGGGGTTGATGATTGGCAGAGGTGCCATTGGAGATCCATGCATTTTTGGTCGCATCAAGGCTGAATTGGGTTGGGGGGATTTTGATGCCCCATGGGGGGACTTGGGTGAGGCTGGCCAAAAGCACTGGGCTTGGAATCGCTATGTTGAGTTGGTCGACGAAATTGGTGGCCCGTACGCGGCTCGAAACATGAAACAACATGCGATATCATTCACAAAAGGACTCCCTGGTGGTCGTGAATTGAGACCTCACCTACATGCGATCAAGGATTTCAGATTAATTGGGGAACCCCTGAATCTTGCCTTCGATGCATACTCTAGTCGACGTCACAATACATTGGCAGTACCTGAAGCAATTGCTATGGCTGAAGGGCTAAAACACCATGAGTACAAGCGTCAAAAGTAACGATAATTATTTAATTATTAAAAGGCCATTCAAATTCAATTACATCACTTTTTCCAACGTCTCAGCGACACGCTTTATCCGTCTGAAAGTCCGATCCGATTTTGCTAACACACGTTCACAGACTTGGTTGGCTTTAGCACCACACAGGCGCCAGCCAATCGGTAATTTTCCACCGAGTAAATTCAGCAATAACATCAGGTCATTAGAGGGGACAGTGGCAAATATTTTCTCACATGCGGCCACATTGAAAGAACCAGAGCCTAGAGATTTGACGACCTTTTTGGCGATTTTTTCATCAATTCGAGAAAGTCCACCTTTCTTCATCAACCAATCTCCACCTCTTCGGTTATGTTGTGCCTGTAATGCTGACCACAAGGTGACTGGCAATCGATCTAGTCGAGGCACCCGCTCTGCAAGCCCTGCTGCCCTGAACCGATCTAATGTGCGGGTGAGACGTGGCCGGGTTGTACCCCAATTTTCCAATGCTTCATCAAGAGAAAGTGGAGTGTGAGCTATGAGTAGATGTTCAAAAATGAGTCGTCCAAGGGGGGCACTACCATCCGTGGGACGTCGAACGCGATCCCCCAACAATCCGAGATCAAGAAGGAATGCATCCATCTCATCCTGACCTTTGATGAGCGGTGCTCGTCCACGAATTTGAATGTGAAATGGCGCATCATCTTTCTTCTCGGATACACTGGACATTCTCGTCTCGCTTTCAGTCATCCAACCTTCAAGGGACCTGAGTCGCTGATCCAAGACCAGTCGTGCTTCAGCAGCCATGATTTCAACCGCATTAGATAGTGAACCGTTCCTGAGGTGATGCACGCGCCAACCATCACGATTGACAGCTGCCGTGAGTCCGCATTCGTTGAGTTTACTCAACTGATATTGGATTGCGGTCGGAGAAAGACCCAGTTCATCACCTAAGGTCTGTGCATCCCATCCATTTCCTGGATTTGCAAGCATATGCTCACAGAGGATTCTGTGAATTGGGGAATGAATACCTTCACCGGTCCATTCATCTCCACTACGGCGCACAAATTCGAGCGTATCGAGCAACCAACCAACCAGTTGATCGACATCACGACTGCCCGCAGGGGCAGGCTGCTCGGCCAATCGCATGTTCAGCATAGGTCATGTCCGTAACAGGGAGGCTCAAAACCCCTCCGACATCAGAAGTGACTCAGACCTAACTATGCCGTCTCATACAGCAACACGAGATTATTCTGGCAGAGGTCGCTCGTCAAGCCACTCATACTCGACACCCGAGGCCTGTAGGCCTTCCAAATGAGGTGCCAATTTGAGGTCGTGGCTGTGAATGATTCCACGTCGGCGCAAGACTTTGATTGCAGAATGTACTGTGGCACGAGATCGTCCCAATTCACGACTAAGTTCAGCCTGGCTCTTCGGTTGCGGTATCTTCATCAGACGTGCCACAACGATTCGCTGGGCACCTGAGAGGCCAACTGGCATCATTCGCGCCGCCTTCTCAGAATCACCAACATTCATTTCACGGAGGATTTCGATTTGTTGTGGGGCTCCTGCATAATGGCAAGATCGTCCATTGACGGGAATCACGGTAATCGAACGATTGGTAATGAGTACATCGAGGTGATGGCGAAGCGTCCCGTTTGCAGCACCAAGTTCACGTTGTAATTCACGGTAAGCCAACCCAGGTTGTGTATCGAGAACCTGTAAGATGCGCTGACGAAGAGGATGCTCCCAAGGATTTACTTCACGGGTTGAGATGACTCCAGAAGCAGCCCAATTCCATGGCATCACAGCACCAAGGCTAGCACCAACTGCCGCAACCCCAGCCATGAGCCAAGGCCGCTGTCGGTGCCATTGCTGTAGCAGTGCCATCGAATCCTTTTGGGATTCAGTGCTTATTGAAGCAATTGGTCCAGTGTTCGGACACAGGGTGGGCTATGCCTGCCTATTCTTGCTGAACTGATCCCTTCTGTAATTTCATGTAGGCCACCAGTGG
>JAPKEY010000217.1 GCA_028821815.1 Candidatus Poseidoniales archaeon
TGAAGTTCCAGTTTGGGATGTGGCCGTTCTCGCTGGTTCAATCTTACTCCTTTCGACAATAGTTATTGTCACATGGACGCAACCATCAACTTACACCTTGGATGGCAATGCCCAAGAAGTCCTCACTGTGCACACTGGTTATTTTTCGGGAGGCGATCTCACTTTTGAGGCAAGCTGTTTGGATGAGCCCTGTCAAACTCTGACTGCATGGATAGTTCCACACGATGGGAGTGAGAGTTGGGATGGTGGTTTGGCAGATGCAACCGAGATAGGCCTGTTAAATTCGAACACCACTGAAACATCGAAAGGTCTCAATGAACCCTTGTCATCTGGCGAATTCAGGATCATCCTTGATGGTGATGGTACCTACACCTTTGAAACAACAGTTCAACGTGATGTTCCCCACGAATATGTCCCTGCAATAATCGGGGCATTCCTCGTCGTATGGGGCATTTGGAGAAAACAGCAAGAAGATTTGGACTAAATCCACTCCCATTGAATTTCACCTGTAGATCTGACAATACCTGCATGGGTATGCAGCCCACCCTTGGAATCCAAACCAAATGCTTGAGTTCTACTTTCTGCAAGTGTTAATCTCATCATGGCATATATTGTGTTGAATACACAACCCTCATCGGAATCAGCAACCATCGGGTGAACCTCCAATAAGGAGGCGACAGATGCATGAATAATTGGGAAAATTTCTTCGAAGGTATGCGGGAATAACTTGTTCCAACCGACAGACTCAATTAATTGCGGTACAGATTTTCTATTGATACCAATCCCCAGCACAACCTGAACATCATCACCCTGGGTTCTTCCTTCTACGAGCACCCCACACAATTTCCCGATAGTATCCTGCGAGCGTAGCCAAATGTCATTTGGCCACTTGACACGTAAACCACAAGCTTCTAATTCAGATCCATGTACCCATGAATGGCTTGGTAGACCCAAATTGAGGAGGGCTGAAAAATTGTCCAATACTGCAACGGTTGCAGCCAATTGAACGACTTCAGGGCCGCGGTTTATAGATTTATCAGAGAGCGCCCAACTGCCCATAAAACCACCCTTGGAGTTGAACCATTCGCGTCCCGCGTACCCACGCCCTGAAACTTGTATTTCTGTACTGAGAAATGTTCCTTGCCTCACCATTCCAAGATTGATGATCTCATCATTGGTTGATGGGCAAGAATCCAACCTCGTGATGCTTGCATTTTCAAAGGGACGCCAGCAAGCGACAATTGTGAGCCGTTCATCCCCTACAGTCGTCTGTGACACGTTGCGTGTAGCCCACCCCGCTTTTCTCCAATCACGTCCAATATTTTGGCCGATTTGGTTTGAACTGTGTAGTAATAGAATAATCCCACCTTTATTGAGAAGATGTGGATTGGAGAAAACAGCTTTCAGTAACTGGGCGGATTGATCTTTGGCAATCAGGGCGGATTCCTCCATTGGCCCCAGGCAATCACCTGATTCGGGTTCAATATAGGGTAGATTCCAGACTATGACGTCTGCACCTTGCTCAGGCATCCATTTACCGATATCACCTGGTCCACCTTCCTTAATTTGCGTACTCCAATCAAATCCATATTTTGCGGCATTCCCCCTAGTTGCAGCAACCGCTAAGGGGTTGATGTCGCAAGCACTGACATTCCATCCGCGCAAACTTGCTGCGATGGATATCGCACCACTTCCACACCCAATCTCGAGTAGATCTTTGCCTAATCCCGAGCCGAGCCCGGCGAGGGTTTGATCTAGCAGGTTGGAATCCTCTCTCGGGGGGTACACTGTAGGAGGGATGTCGAGTTCGATTTGACCCAGGCCGGTAGCCTGCCAAATGAGCACATTTCCTTTTTGGCCGGTCAATTCAATTTCTCGTTCTATGGGCATAGAGACTCACAACCCCGTATTTGTTTGTGCATTCGGTGTCGATTTGATGAAGATTCGCCAAACCTTTATGTGAAATTTAGTCCACGGGGTATACAGCGGTTCCCCCCCAGGAACTGCCAATTCGGTTTCAGCCACAGCCATAGCCTATGGCACAAGGCTTTTGAATACCCCCTCGGTCCGCGGGTGGCCCAGAGACATCCATGGGCCTGTAGCTTAGCCAGGTAGAGCGTCCGGCTTTTAACCGGACGGCCAAGGGTTCGAATCCCTTCAGGCCCGCTCTATCTAGGCCCGGTTGCGGGCTTTTTGGCCGATTTGGGCAAACTGGGGGTTCAAAATTTGGTCGTTAAAAGTTCAACAAAGAAGCGTTTGGTAGAGTTAGGTGTTCCTGAGGAGTCCGCACACAAACTCGCTGACGATGCAAATATGGATGCCATCAAGCAAATGAGTGTCGAACAGGTTGCAAAGA
>JAPKEY010000033.1 GCA_028821815.1 Candidatus Poseidoniales archaeon
CGCAGGCCATGCTCGGTCAAGCGATAGGTAACTCGAACCGGTGGACCCTCCACCACAATTCGATCGATCAACCCATTCTCAGTACACTTGCGAAGCTTATCCGAAAGTGTCCGGCTTGAAATTCCGACCAACAACTTTCGTAATTCATTGAAGCGACGTTCACCTGCAATATACAATGTTGCGAGAATTTCAATTGTCCAACGACTGGTAAAAACATCTAGTGCCTCAACAGAGGCTTTAACATCCCAAGCGATGTCATGTTCTCCACCGTGATGACTACCGAGAATTTGGCGAATTCTCGCACCCATTCCTTCGGTTGTTACAATACTTGATTCAATCTCTAACATATCTTCAGGCTTCAAAGTCATCGAGGGTTCAGGCATCATATTCACCGC
The DNA here is from genome assembly GCA_028821815.1 of Candidatus Poseidoniales archaeon. GTDB lineage: Archaea > Thermoplasmatota > Poseidoniia > Poseidoniales > Thalassarchaeaceae > MGIIb-P. The sequence continues at coordinate 396 of JAPKEY010000033.1, forward strand.
GGTGTTATTCAGGTAACGTGGTGTGGAAGTTGCACCTTAATTTAAACCTTACAACTCCACAGTCTAAATATAGCAGCCAAGACAGGTTTACTATCCACACTGGTTGGAGGTATACACATGGATGCATGGTTGAAGAATTGGGTTGATGAATTGGATGAAGGATACGAACGGCTCAAGGTTGCCAAAAAGGAGGGTGAGGAGCGGGCGCCGCATCCCAATGTGTTCCGTCGCTTATTATCAGCCGTTGGTGTAACCCGGCCGTCTCCCCTCGATGAGAGCGGAGAGTCCCTCTAAGGCATCAGATGTGCTGAAGATATCCCCAAGATTTGATAATTCAAGTGCGAGCCCCGCTTCAAGATCATCACCGGTCGCAATAGCATCATTGAGCAATTCGTTGGCCATGCGTAATGCAATCGGCGCGGTCCGACTCAATGATTTCAATTGTCGACTAACATTTCGGTCTTCGGCATTGAACCCATCCGGGCAAGAGCCGGCGAGCAATTCCGCCATGTTAGCATCGTTGTAGAATGCGTTGGCAAATGCCGAGACAGGATGGTTCGGATTTCGAGGTACACCGGGGTACTTGTTTTCTGGTTTACCTGACTTGTCAATCGCTTCGAGGGTTGTACCTACCTCTGCGGGTTCGACCAAATGTGTGAGGATTCCAATTGCGTATGCCGTTTTCGAATCGACGAAATTTCCTGCGAGAACAGCCCAGCGCGCAGCTTCAATCCCACAGATACGAACGGTTCGCTGTGTGCCGCCCAAACCGGGGTAGATGCCGATACTTGTTTCGGGAAAACGGAATTGACTGCGACGGGTGCCAACACGATGATCACAGGCCAATGCCAGTTCAAGTCCACCACCGAGTGCTAAACCAGTGGTTAGGGCAATCGTGGTCTTCGGACTGTTCTCCAACTTGTTTAGAACGACATGACCATTGGCGGTAAAATCGTAAATGTCAGATAAAGAATTAGCACGAATTTTGTCGACGAAGAATTTTACATCTGCTCCAGCAACAAAGGCTTTTCCAGCTCCTTCGAGAACAATTGTTGTCACTGAATGATCCGAATTCAAATCATCCAGAACCGCACCCAATTGGGCGACCAGTGTTTCGTTGAGCGCATTCATTGCCTCGGGACGATTCAGACGTACGGTTGCAATACCACCAGTTTGTACAACATCAACAAAATTGAATTCCCAACCATGACCAGATTCTGCTTTCATTGCAAAAAATGGAGGTAAATCAAATTCCGCGAGTTCGGCATAACCACTGGCCATGCGATGCGCTTCTTCAAGGCCCATTGCATTCATGATTTCAAATGGACCATTCATCCAGCGCAAACCGACTTTTGCACCCCGGTCAACATCCTCCATGGAACAGATTTCCTCAGCGACGATTTGTGTGGATACGGCGAACACTTGGCCAAGCAATCGTTCAGAGATGATTTTCGCCGCCTCATCGTCGCATTCTGTTTCCTCATCAATTTCCCACATGACGCCGGCTTCGACAAGTTCTACCAGGCTCTTTGCACCTGTGTAGCGTGGTGTATTGAGTTGTTCTGCGAGATAATTGGTTGAATGAAGAGCGATGGGGGGTCCAGTTAGATTCATCAGTGCGAAAGGACCCATGCCGATGTCAAAGGCCGCACAAGCCACTGCGTCGATTTGAGATGTGGTTCCGATTCCTTCTTCCAAGAGCAAGCAGGCCTCATTGAGCCAAGGTACAAAGAAACGATTGACAACAAAACCAGGGCTGTCTTTGCAAATGATAACTACTTTCCCAAGCATCTTGCAATATTGTTCTACGCGTGCGATGGTTTCTGCACTTGACAACTCCGAGGGGATGACTTCCACCAATCGATTCTTAGCAGGGTGATAGAAGAAATGCAACCCAATAAATCGGTCAGGACGGGCGGTTGCTTCCGCCAGAGCATTGACACTGAGAGATGATGTGTTTGATGCGAGTATTGTATCATCACCACAAGCCTCATCCAGAGTGTTGAAAACAGCCGTTTTGACATCAAAATCCTCGAAAACGGCTTCAATGACGAGATCGGTATCAGCTGCAATATTTTCGACGCCAATCACACCAGTAATACGTGCTTGAATTTCCTCAATTTGAGCCACAGAAAAGATGCGGCGCTCCACGGCTTCACCAAGTAATTTCGCAATCGTTTGTTGGCCTCGCTCGACCCATTGCTGCTCTCTGTCAACCATTTGGACAGGAAATTGCTCCTGTGCTGTCTTCTGAGCAATACCACTACCCATGTTTCCGGCACCTACGATAGCGACTGTCTCGATGGGCTTCATGACCGTTCGACCCGAATACGCCTCATGAATTCAACGGCGTGGCCGAGAGCGATGAAGCATCAGATTCAACACCTTCTTCTTGTCGTAGGTACCCCATGGTATCGGAGTCTGACTTCATTGCTGCCTTCCAAGCTTACCACGATGCATTGGAAGACCCAGCAGCAAAAATCGACACCATTCGCCCTCTGGTCAACCAACATTTGGAGGGACTTATCGTTCGATTGCCGGGTGTTACCGTGCAAAATGCCGCACGTCAACGAGCCATGGTTGAATTGGACCGAATTGAAGAGATGACCAAAGAAAAATCTGTTGATGCTGCGGCTGAAATAAAAGAGTTTGAGGAAGAAGTCAGGAATAGGACTAGAATTGAAGAAAGTCAGGTCCCAACCTTATTTGTTGAACCCGAAAACCCGGATCCATTCACTCCCTTCACAGTAGGGTTCTCCGATGCATCTGCTGATCCATCTGCATGGATTGGAATTTATCCAACCGGCGCACCTCATGGTGAGCATGGAAGCAACTGGTTGTATGTTAGCGGCACCAACGAGATGGGTGAAGGAAGAACTGCAGGTTCAGTAACCTTTGGGGAAGGTCGACCGCCTGGAGATTTCGATGCTCGCTTGTTCCGTAACAATGGCCATGAATTGATGGCCTCAGTCACCTTCACAATTTTGGCCCCAGAGCCCCCCGCCACCATAGAAGATGAACCAGTCGACCCTCTACAGGATGCATTCAATGTGTTCGATCGCGATGGGAAAGGTACCATTGATTTGATTGAATTAGGGCACATGATAAATGCTGTAAGTGAAATGTCCCCTGAGGAAGTAGGGAATGTGCTGAATGATTACGATGCTGATGGTGATGGTGTTATCAATTTTGAAGAATTCAAAGCCATTATGGCTGCAGATTTGAGTAGATATACTACACCAACCAAAGAGGCGGAATCTGAGCCCATCGAAGTCAGGTCAGTTGAAGAGCCCGAACAGGAGGAATCTGTGTCGGAACCAGATGTTGTAATATCTACATTAGCGAGTAGTATTGCTGATGTGGTATCACATCTTGATACTCTGAAACTCTTTGGTGCCAAGCGGAGATACATCGAAAGTTTGAGTGATGAAGTATTCGATTTCACCCTTAAAATCGAAAAGATGGAGAAAACCATTGGCATTCGTTTGACGAACGAATTCCGGGGTGGCGAAACTTGCATTGGAATGGTTGACGATATTGGTGTGGGTGTTCGTATGCCCAATACCATGGAATTGTCCATAGGACAAGAGGTGTTTGTCGAAGCTAAATTACTCGAATATCGTTCTGTCGTCAAGCGTTTTGAGTTTGAGCATCTTTGAATTTGACTATTTGTTCTAACCGTAGACCAATTTACATATAGCCATTCAACTGATGGTAAATGGTATGCGCCTGCGTGTAACCATACTATGCCTCCTATTATTGGCGGTTTCAGGATCGGGTCTTGTCGATGCAAAAATCAATGGGAAAACAGGTTCAACCAGTGGTTGCACTTGTCACTACTCAGGCGGTGGATTTACTCCTGCCATTCACGGCCTTCCATCGGGAGGTTGGGTTGGAGGCACTACATATTCACTGACTTGGGACAATGGTGGTGCTTGGATTTCAGGTAGTGGAGGTTTCAATCTAATTGCAACAACACCAAATGGTCAAGCCATCATGGGAACTTGGAGTAATTTAGGTACCAACGTGAAACAGGTTGGAAGTGAATTGACACACAGTACCAACGCGGCGCGTTCGTGGGGGGCTGATTGGACAGCACCATCCTCTGGAGCAGGTTCAACCAAATTCTCAATCGCAGTCTTATTTGGCAATGGAAATAACGCGAATACTGGAGACTCATGGGGGACCAATACCGTCACTCTCACAGAGGCAGCAGGACAAGCAAACACTGCACCGTCAGTCTCAAATTTGATATTGACACCATCTAATCCGACCATTTTGACGGGTCTGGCACTGACTTACACATACAGTGATGCAGAAGGAGATGCTCAATCGGGTACAACGATCCATTGGTATAACCAAGGTACACAGGATTCCTCAAAGGATAATCAGATGTCTATTTCTGTAGTCAAAGGAGATTCTTGGTCAGTCGAAGTAACACCTTCTGATGGCCAAGATAGTGGTTCGATGATGAGTGCTGGTCCAGTTAGTGTTGTCAATGCTGCTCCACAGGCTCAAAATGTCCAATTGACACCAACCAGTCCAGATGAAACCAGCACACTGACCGCCTCTTATCAGTACAGTGACCCTGATCAAGATAATGAGTCAACAGACACATCGATTGTATGGTATCTGGATGGAACACGGGTTGCAGAACTCGATGACACGAATACAGTGTCCAGTTTGATGACACGCTCCGGAGACCAATGGCAACTTTCAGTCACACCACATGATGGAACAGATGCGGGTTCTGAAGTCACTAGTAATACGGTCATCATCGGTTCGTCAAATCATGCACCCACAATCCCTTCGGCTCTAATTGCTCCAAGTACACCAGCTACTGACAATGATTTGGATGCCATGTGGACATTCTCTGATTCGGATTCAGGTGATACAGAATTGGACTTTGAAATCAATTGGTATCGAGATGGTGTTCATGTTCCAGAACTTGATGGTGTTGACCCATTGCCTAATTCGATAACGATCAGGGGTGAATCTTGGCATTACATCGTCAGTGTTTCTGATGGTATTGACTGGAGTTCTCCGTTTACTTCTCAGAGTGTGACCATCTCAAATACAGCACCGATTGTGACCGATGTCCGCCTCAGTCCAGAGATTGCAACCTCCTCTGAAGAACTTCAGGTATTGGTCAATTACAGTGATTTAGACGGTGATTCAGAGTCCTCACCAACGATTCGTTGGTACCGTAATGGCCAGTTGCAAACAAGTCATACCAATGCGTTGACAATACCGGCAAGTGCCACACAGAGAGGCGATGAATGGAGTGTTCGTTACACACCCAATGATGGTACGGCTTTTGGTATTGAAACCCACTCATCCGGCCTCACAATCGACAATAGTTTGGCCATGGTTACATCGATTTCATTGACTGAAAATTCAACAGCATTGTTGCCACTTGAACTCAATATTGAAACTTCTGATGCAGATGACGATGAAGTTGCAATGAATATCCAGTGGATGCGAGATGGATTCCATGTCGGAGCACTTGACAATACTACGACAGCTACAACTGAATGGTTGGCTGTGGGCCAATCTTGGACAGTATCAGTGGTATTGAACGATGGTTTTGGTATCAGTCCTATGATTACTAGCCAGGCTACTGTAATCCCCAACTTGATGCCCATTGCAGAATTTACGGTTGGCGACACGGTGTTAATCGAAGCCATAACACAACTCGATGGTTCATTGTCAACCGATTCAGACGGAGAAATTGTTGCCTGGTTTTGGAACGTGGGCACCACATCATATGTAGGTGAGATAGTATCAGTAATTCTCACAGACCCAAGCACCATAGTCAACCTCACAGTCATTGATTCAAATGGTGGATCAAGTAGTCAAGATCGTATCATAACAGCATCTTGGGGGCCTGTTGCCTCAAATCTAGCAGCTAGTGTTTCAGATGGCGCAGTGAACCTCAATTGGAATTGGGAAGGAGATGTAACCACATTCACTGTTTGGCGAACCCACGAACCAATTGTTCACTCCAGTGGTTTACTCGAGATTCAATCGGTTGGTCAGACCAATTCCACCACATGGTCAGAACCATTGCATCTAGCTGGAAATTATCATTACACTGTAACAGCAGATGTGGGTGATGTACACAATCCTCGTATCTCTAGCAATACAGTTAGCGTGGCATTGGATGTATCTCAGATGCCGGCCATAGAACCAGCCGGAGACAGTTCCCTTGGAACTACAATGACATCTCTTCTCGCATTTTTGCTAATTTTCGGAGCTTTGGCCACTGCGCTCATCGATAGATTCCTAGGGAGGGGTGCCTGATGCGCCGTGCACTATTACTCACGAGCCTCATACTCCTTGTTTTGTGTGTCCCTCCATTATCTGCCAACCCAGGTGGTACGGGTGATGCCAATCGAGATGCTGCCTGTGGTGGTTCGTGCCATGGTGACCCCGGTCTTTCCGAACCCTCTTCTGCCATATTGGCGTTCTCAACAGATCGAGAGGCTGCCTATGTCGGAGGCCCAATTTCAGTGAGTGTAACTGTCACAGAAATGGAACTGTCTAGTCGAGGTTTGGTGGGTGTTTTCTTGCTGAGTGACACCCATGGTGTGGCGGATACACCCCAAGATGCGGGTTGGACAATTTTGTCCAATGGAGAAGGTGGTGCAACGAATTACGCTGAGACACATGTTCTCGATGCTGAATCAGGGGCGACCATCACATGGAGTCTACTCGCTCCCAGCAACGAGGGCACGTACGATTTCTATACTGCTGTGCACCATGGTGGAGACGGTTCAGCACGAATGAAAATATCAGATGCGAACACCGTTACAGTCGGCCCCGTCCCTGAAAATCTGCCACAGATGCTTCCATGGGATGCGATGACCTCTCGTTCTCTAGGTGAATCATCAGAACTTTCAATGCCAGTAGTCAATGCGACAGCGGTGACTTTGGAATATCGTATTGATGATGGCCCAATCGCTTCAATTAATGCAACGTTGAGTAATGATGCTTGGACTGCCACACTTCCAGCAGCGCTGTCAGATATTTCTCTATCTTACCGAGTGATCATGAGCAATGACGAATTCACAGAAACCACTGGATGGATTGTCGTGAGCAATGAAATTCAGGGATATAGTGCAGATATATTCGCAGTACGTCTACAATCATTGGCCTTGATGTTCGGAAGTCTTGCCTTGTGTATCTCAATACAGCGTCGAATGTCACGATCTTCGAAGAAGTCTCTTGGTGAACCGGAAGCGGCTCTGATATCTGCAGATCAAACCAGTATGGTTGCTCCCATGCCCGCAATGGTACCTCCGCCGGCAGTAACACCTGGTTTGGCATTTGATGATCCACGGCGCCCAGTCGGGTGGACCGATGAACAATGGGTGCATTATGGTCCAGATCACATCAAGCAAAATTATGGGGGTGGTTTCTGATGATTGCAGCAGCAACAATGCACGCTTTCAGCACTGAAATGCTGGTTGGGTCAATGACATTCTCAGTGGTCGCCACAATATTGTGCTTGGGCGAATCTATGTTTGAAAAATTGGGTGAACGTGCTCAAAGAGGACTGGATCACGCAGCGTATTTTGCAGCGATATTTTCGTTATGCTGCATCCCTGTGGTCGCCCTTACAGGGAATGCTGCCGGTGATGCTTCATCATCACCAGTCTTGGTCAACAAGATGCTCCTCTCTGGTCTTTGTCTTGGACTTTGGATTGGAGTTGTGCACGGCCGACGTACATGGGGTCCAGAGATGTGGTCAAATCGTAAAATGAGTCTTTTTCATACTGTAATAGTCTGTGCTGGATACACGACTGCAGCTATGTTAGGGTCGATTGGCAGTGTCATCACACGTGGCGAAACCGTCGGTGATTTGTTTGGAATTTGGCCACACTTTGACAATGCGCCTGCAATTTCATTTGGACTATCGATGATGCTTGCTTTACTCTCATTGACAGCACTGCTGGTTGTAATTTTCGTACAACCCAAAGGCGAAAAGGTTGAATCTTAATCTCTTATTTTTGAGATTATTTCATTCAATGCTTCAGCCTGATCTTCAGGACGCAATCCCATCTCTGCGATGTTAGCTCTGCCTCCTTCGGACCAAGTGTTACGATTCTCTGCATTCGCAGCTTCCTCAAGTGCTACATGCCACGCTGCCCAATCATCACGCTGCAGCAGTCGTCCTGATACGCCATCCTCAACGGTGTGACGGTATCCACCTTCATTGACCATGAGTGCAGGTGTTCCTGCAGCTTGTGCTTCGATGGGTGTCAATCCAAACGGTTCCCCCCGTGCTAGGGAAACAACAGCGCGAGAGCGTTTGACAAGATTGACGAGGTCTTCTTGTGAAAGCCGGGGTTCGATGATGAGTTCCACTCCTCTCTCAGCAGCATGGGTTTCCATCGCGGCAATATCATCCATAGATCCACCTCCGACGTGATGGTAGGTTAATCCAGTTCCAGCGAGCATGTCGATGGTGTCTATTGTCCCTTTGACATAGGATGCATTCCCAATCGCAACCACGCAATTTTCAGTTGATGGACAATCCCCTGACCAAATATCAAGGTTGACTGACGGCCAAAGCAATCCAGCTTGCTCGTTGTATACTGACTGAATCCTCTGTTGTATCCAAGGTGAATTTCCACTAATGGCAGCGTTTGACCGATCTGCGAGATCATGCGTCATCGATGTATCACGTCGGCGTTGTTTTCCAAGTAGAAATCTTGTCAGTGTGAGATTTTGTTTTGGACTACCATCCAATGTTCGGTGAAGCACATCTTCGTGCAATCCTCTGTGTGGCTCCAAGCAGTGATAGTGAACCGGGAGATCTTTTGGGATCATTTGGCTGAATTCCAAACTGCCCACACCACTGGTCAAATGAACTGCATCACTGGTTGCAAGGACATCTTGCAAACGCAGTCCTTGTTCGGTTAATTCTAGCATATTCCACCATCTGTTTGCGGCCTGTCGTGAGGCAACAGCTCTGAATTCTGCCCAGCCGCCAGTTGGCTTCCGCCAAGGCATCGCAGGTGTCAGGTAGAGTATTCCAAGAGTATCCAATCTCTCTCGTGCTTCAGCGGGAAGATGTAGTGAAGCACAGGTGATTTCGAAATGGGTTTGCCAAGCTTCCAAATTGTTCAGTAAATCGCGCTCAGCGCCTCCAAACTGCTCAAAGGTTCCCTTCACCACCAGAAGGCGAGGCTTTGAGTCCGAATCACCGTCCACGGACACGCCCTCGCTTGTCCGTTTAATATCAGCATGGGCTGGGCGGGCTGATGTCGCGTCAAGTTTTGGTGGTTCGCGGCGGGGCGTTGCCCCGTTCCAGTGGGCTTGGTCGCGCACACCATGACCTAGTAGACAGACTGAGTGAACAACAGGTCGAGGGATACACGCTCAGTAGTGTCATCGAACACGACCTTGGTGGTGGCGCATTTGCACGATGGCGCCGCCGAAGAAATGGGCATCCCCTGCGAGTTGCAGAGGCTGGATCATCCAGTGATAATGCAATTCTTCACATCACAGATCAGGAACAGGCTCATTTGGTTCCAGAGAACTGTGATTTACCGGTTAGCGTCACCATTCACGACCTGTTTCATCTGGAACCTCGCCGCATCCAAACATCACATGGGCGCGTCAACATCGGCGAACGGTCACCTGGAATTCTTCGTCGTCAGGATTTATCCCACATTCGTCGAGGTCTTGCGCGTGCGGACCTGCTCATTTGCATATCAGAAGCGACTGCTGACGAAGCACGCGAATTGTGGCCTGAAAAGGCCATTGCAGTGGTTCCGCATGGTATCGACGTTGGTGGTTTTGATCCGTACTGTTATCCATTACCCAAACCCGAAGGTCTTGATCATTCGAATGTCAATTTACTCTGCGTGGGCAGTGAAGAACCACGGAAGCGGATTGATTTCCTTGTGGAGGTTTTGGGTTGCCTTCCATCCCATCTTAAGGGCGATGTGATTCTTCACAAGGTCGGTGCTGAATCGAGTAAGAAATCGAAGTCTAAATTATCGAAACGAGCCAAAGAATTGGGTGTCAACCTCCACTGGATCGGCCGACTTTCAGACATTGATTTGTGTAGCTATTACCAACACTGCGACGCCTTATTGTTCCCGAGTGTCGCGGAAGGATTCGGACTTCCACCTCTCGAAGCGATGGCTTCTGGTTGCCCCGTACGAGTCTCTGATATGCCAGCACACAACGAAGTCTCCCCTGAAGAGTGGTTATTAGCCCACGATAGTATCGATAATTGGGTCGATAGTATCCTCGAAATTGCTTCCACAGAAGGCAGACGGCAACCGAATAAAACTGCTCTTAAACAGGCACAAAAATTCACGATCGAGCAATGGTCGAAATCGATTGCAGGTGCTTGGAATCAACTCTAGAATCTATACAGGTAGAGAACAACTGCTTAAAGCCCCAAGAAATCGGCCAAGACCATGCTCCGGGTGGATGAACTGACCAAGGGCTTCGGCTCCGGTTCAAATCGACTGGAAGTTCTCAAGGGTATCAACCTTGAAATTCAGCCCGGTGAACTCGTTGCGTTGATGGGCCCTTCAGGTTGTGGGAAATCGACTCTGCTGAACATCATTGGCGGATTATTACCTGCTGATGCCGGAGAAATTAATCTCAAATCACGTTCGTATGGATTGAGAAATCCATCTTCTGTGGTTGATGTTCGACGTAACCTCGTCGGTTGGATTTTCCAAGATTTCCACCTACTCGATCACCTCTCGGCCCTGGACAATGTCGCCATGGCACTGGAGATATCTGGTGTACCGTCCAAGGAGGCTGAAGAGCGAGCACGCGACGCTTTGGCGAGAGTCAATCTCAGCGACCGGATGGATCACATTCCCGACCAACTATCAGGTGGTCAACAGCAGCGTGTAGCCATCGCTCGTGCGATTGCTGGCAACCGCCCATTGCTGCTTGCAGACGAGCCCACAGGCAATCTCGACATCGCTTCTGGAGCAGATGTGCTTCGCTTGTTCAAATCCCTTTGTCATGATGAAGAAAACCCCATCTCCATTCT
>JAPKEY010000218.1 GCA_028821815.1 Candidatus Poseidoniales archaeon
GGATTAGGTGTTAGGAAAGTACCCGATATACCCGTAGTTCCACTTACAGATTCTTGTCCGCTCGGATTGCCAATCGATATACTCTGACTTCCAAGCATCAGTTCGGACACTTCGGTGTCAGACCAAGCGTTGGTAGTATCGCGTGCTTTGACCTCGATGGTGAGTTCATCGCCATCAACCCAATCCTGTGCGTAGAAATTATGTGACCAATTCACCGTACCTGCAGCTTGCGTCCAATCAAATGCAGCACGCTTTTCACGTGGTGAACCTGGTTCTTGATACCAGTACCAAGCATGGACAAGAACCTCTTCAATATCGGCACCTTCGATGTCTGATTCAGCGGTTCCACGAACTCGATAGGTCTCACCTTCAATCAGCCAATCACCATCAAGTGGGCTTTCGATAACGACCCAATCCCCTTCACCGGAGGGTGGAGGGGGATTAGTGGAATTATTGCTACCACCGCCACCACCGGTCCCAGTGAGGTTCTGCAATAGACGTGCGCCATCGACAATTCCAAATCCATACTTTTCATTCCAACTTTCATCAAAGCTTGAATCATAGGCACCATCTCTAAGTTCAGAATTTTCACGGAGTAATTCTCTGACATCATCGATATCTAAATCCGCATCAATACCCAACATGATGGCGATTAAACCACTCACATGGGGTGTTGCCATGCTCGTTCCATCCATTTCTTGGTAATCGTTGTCGGCCATCGGCCGAGGTTGATTTGGCAATTGTAGAGACCCTTCCTGATGTCGAGGTGCATTGATTCCCGAACCCGGGGCAACAACGTCTGGTTTCATCTCATCCCATGTATCATCATCACCGTCATCTTCACGAGGGCCCCAATTTGAGTAAGAAGCGATACTGTCACTCTCTCGGTCGTGTGTGTCTTTATCATCGATAGCTCCAATCGCAATCGAGGAATCAGCGCTCGCTGGACTGGGTACTCTCCGTATACCGTCATTGCCCATCGCAATGACACAGATGAGGCCTGCTTCTGAGGCTGAATTCACCAGAGATGATTCGGCTGATGTTCCGTTGTCACCAGGGTCATCCGAATTTGGGTTAGTCACACTCCCATACGACATGGAAAGAATATCAATGCCATTGCTAGACTGATTGTTACCCCAGTCCGTATCGACATTGTTGATGGCCCATTGCAAGCCACGCAATGTGTTCTGCGCATTTGTTCCGCCTGCATCGGTTAGAACCTTCACATCAACCAAAAACGCCCCTGGTGCGACTCCCACGTAGACACGATCATCGCCACCGGTTCCAATACTGGTTCCTGCAACGTGTGTTCCGTGACCATTGGAATCATCGGGATCATCGGTACCACTTGTGTTCGAAAAGGTGGATGTTGCATCATAACCCGCTACCCATTTTTGGTCGACGTAACTGTTGGCATCGATATCCGGGTCATCGTTTACATCATCGAAATCATTCAATGAACGGTGTTCATTGTCAACACCGGTATCAAGGATAGCAACGACAACCTCGTCACCCCGATGGCCAAGTGTCTGCATAGTATCTTGATATTCTTCCGATTCACGAACTTTCATCGCAGGAACGGAATTGTCGAGGAATGGAATCATCACATTTTGTTGCTCGACTGTGACAACACCATCAAGACGCCAAATCGAAAGTAAGGCCGATAGCGGTACATGATCGACTGAAATGGTGTGAATAGACTCAAGAACATCAAACCAAGCTCCTTCTTCGACCCAGCCATTCGCTAGCAAAGTCGATTTGAGTTCATTGATTTCTTCGACCCCGGGGTGCTCGGCATAATCCACGTGGATGGCAACGGTAAGTCGACCACCCGGACCTTCGATAGCTGTCGTGCTCACCGATTCGTATTCGCCATCTAAGATTCGTTGCAACCGGTCATCCATGCCGTTGTGATCTCGGTCGGGGGAATAGGCTTGCCAGGGTCCAGCGCCTCGATTAGGGGTTGGGCAAGAATCCCCATTTTCACAGATTAGGGCAGGGAGCCCAGAAACAAAAATAGTCGGCACCTCGTGAACTTCAAACTCTTCGGAAGTACCTCCAAGAGCGAGGGGTGACATCGAGGTGAGGAGCATCAACAAGACCGCAAATAGCGGAGCCTTGGAGGTGGATTCACCCGACAGCATATGCATCCCGAAGGGATGGCACCCCCCGATGACGTATAACACCAACCGAATCAGGACCGTAGGTCCTGCAGAGGGATCATGTCAAGGCCACTCTAAATGGGTGGTTTGAACTGTGCATCGAAGCACGGTAATTCCTTCAATTTCTAATGATAATAATTGAGCATCACAAACGGGGCACTGTGC
>JAPKEY010000219.1 GCA_028821815.1 Candidatus Poseidoniales archaeon
TTGATGCACCGGATAACAGCGCACCTGTGCGTGCACAAGTGGTGAACATTGCTGCAGTTTTACCACTGATCATGTGTAGATAATCATCTTCACTAACTTCATTCTGGTCTTCAAATGACATATCTTGCTGCTGTCCCTCACTAACTCGACGCACCATGCTGCCAATGATGCGTACTAAGTCGCGAAAATGTTCATCATCAAAATGTTGTGATTCGGCAAGTACTTCGAAAGCAACAGCCAACATTGCATCCCCTGCATTGATTGCTGTTGGATGATCAAACGCTACATGGACGGCCGGCCGGCCTCGTCGCACAGAATCATTGTCCATAATGTCGTCATGTACCAATGTAAAATTATGAATAATCTCAATAGATGCCCCTAAATCATACAATCCGTTATTTGATTCACCAACTGCATTAGCGACCAACCACGGTAAAATTGCTCGTAGTCGTTTACCGCCCCCTTCTATCAAATGTTTCATGGCAGCGCCTAGGCGATTGTTTTCAGATTTTGATAATGCATCAATCACTCTAGTTTCAACCGCGTCCTTGTGAGATTTAAGAGCAGTCATGACACCGATTTTCGATGAATCAATCGAGTTGATAGTAGACATACTCACATCACCGAAATTGTGTATCTTTTGGTCTGCGTGTGCCGGCAGACCGTCAAGGTTGCCCCACCACGTAGGTAAGATATTTTCAGCAATAAGCCTGAACCACGGTGCAATTACCTTGTCTCGAGATGTATTACCTGAAACCCATTCTTCTAATTCAGATTTTGAAACCCAACAAACATCTGAAATTTCATTTGGATTAACATCCATTGGTATTTCTTTGGGTGCACGGGCAAATAAGATGTGATCTAGTTCATGTTCAACCCAAACATCATCGGCTCTGGCCCTGTACATCATGCGGGTGATAAAGTGGATGTTCTCAGGCTGAATTGTTCCTACTGGTATGCCCAATTCTTGTTTCATTTTTCGGATTGCAGCAATTTTTGAACCTGTACCCAATGGCATTATATTAATTTCAGCAGGAATATGGAGTGGGTGGCTACAGACCGTATTCGCCCATACATCAGGGAATGTAATTTTGTGAGATGCACGCTTCTGCAGTAACAATCTGCCATTCTCATCGAAAAGTAGAATGGAAAATGCCCGATGTAATACACCTTCACCACGATGTGCATCGACCTTGCTCATTGAGCCGAGAACTCGGTCCTGTTGGTCGACCAAAATGACTTTCTCCGACATCATATCTACTTGTTCGGTGTCGTACCCTTCAACGAGCAACTTGTTTGGGGTGCCCGATTGTATGTCTTCCACATACATTGCAGGTAGATACGTCTCATGAAGACGTCGGTTCGCTATTTTTCTACTCATTCACGATTCTTGTACCAATAGTATGCCCATTCTGTATGATTTCGTGTATTCGCTCGGTGTGTGTCCCATCAACAAACCAAACATGTTCAACATGTTTTGATATTACTGTAGCTCGTTCAGCCTTGAGGAAAATTCCACCTGTAACATCAATTTCTTCGGAATGTTGTCCTGTAAAGCGCATATTACTATGCCATATTGGTATCAATTCACCTTCGGACCCAGGTTGCGTCATCAGCCCGGGTGTTTCCCCCATGGCAAAAATGACATGAGTCACGTCTGGCAACTCTAGACTTAATCGTAGCATCAAATCATCGCCGGATAAAATTCCAAAATATTTCGGTGGTTCACAATCGACCACATCGCCAAATGTAATATGGATGCCTGGATTGAGAAACCCACTTAATTCTCCGATAAATGATGGCCCTGTGTTCAGCACAAAATTTCGAGGCGCGTGACTTGAAAGAGGTAATGACTGGAAGGGTGTGATGACAAGTTGATGTAGAGTATCCATATCTCTGCGAACTTGCTCTATTGCTTCGTTTTGTTCCATGCCCGCAACCTTACCCTCTGCCAATCGGTATTTACGAGCTCGAATATGCCCAAACGAACCGGCCCCATGGACGATAATCACATCGTGTCCTTGTTCGACCAATTGGATAACACAATCTGCCAATGCCACTATTCGATTAGAATACGGCTTGCAGAGGGTCGATTTATCGGAAATCAGACCACCCCCCCATTTCATGATAATGCGGCCCATAAAGCCTCTAGGGGGACTCCATTCAAAGCGATAGCGTCGCTTCATTCATCTAGGAGTCCGAAGTTCAACAAAACATGGGCAAGCCAACTTTAGAGGAATTTCGTCGGTGGCTACAATCCGAAATTAAGGAAATCGAAGCACTTGACGATGGCCCTAATGTTGATAAGCGTTTGAT
>JAPKEY010000034.1 GCA_028821815.1 Candidatus Poseidoniales archaeon
AACTAATAGATCGAGGAAACTAGATTCCGGAATTTCAACATGGCCCGGGAGTATCGCTTCAAGGATTCCGCGTTCGACTTCGATATCTTCCCACCTGCCGTAATCCAATCCCAACCCTTGGAAGGCTAAATCGACGATAAATCGTTCAATGAGCCATAGTAACAGTACAGGAAACAACCAACCCAACTTGGTCCTGTCCACCAATATCCGCCTGGCAATAGCGGCCACTCCAACCACTTTGGATGCAATTTTTGGAAACAATCTGAGCCCAATCACGAGTCCCGCAAGATATGCCAACAGAGCCAGCTCCAGCACTCTCCGTTCCTGCAGCCATTCTCCTGGCACAAATCTCAGGACTAAAAGTGGTAACATGATGAGTACAATTTGAAGTGGTGCTGCAAGCAATTGCAAACCGCCATGCACCTCGAGTAGTGGTCGGCCGTTCACCCGTACTTCTTGATGGACGATTCGTGTTACTTTACCATAGGGTGATTCAATCAGATTAATGCGGGCCCGATCGACCAAATCCGCATCTCTAAGCCTCCCAGTCAATCCAAAAACCGCCCTCCAACCACCTGCATCAGCTACTCGATTCGGCATATACCCTCCAACAGCCAAACCGAGGATGAGGGAAATGATTCCATACAAGATTGCGGCACTGATAATCCAAGGGAGTAGATTAATTTGCAACGAAAACGTGTAAGTTTCCCAATCCACTTTGACAATGTACGTCACAGTAAATGCGATAATCGGTGCAATGAACACCTGCAAACCGACCACCATGGTCAGCCACATTCTCTCTATCAGCGTACTTTTTCCTAGTGACAACAGTTGCTGTTGGCACCGGTTCGCATCAAGAGGGTGTCGGCCGAAAAGATGGTGGGCGATACGATTGCCAGCGCAACCGAATCAAGCCGAGTCGAATCACCCTGTCATAGACAGGGTTCAACCAACCTTAAGACCGACTCGCGATTGGCGAAGATGTTGATTGCGATGAAGAATGGCCAAACCACCCTCATGTTCCTCATCCTGTGTCTAGCATCCCTCGCCCCGTTGGTGGCTCCACAGGCTGAACTTTCATCACTTGAGATTGAACAAGAGACTGGGGGTCGTGATTTGATTGATTTGACGATTGTCGATATTGCAGTCGGCAATTCAACAGAGGCCGCTGAGACTTGGATACAACCGAACGGCGCCTCGATGGATTATCTCCTAAAGGGGACTCGGTACGCTGCAAATATCACTTTCAAGAATGCTGGAACTGGATTCTCTGCAGTCGATGCGACCGGAACATTACAAGCGGTTCACCCCATTGGTTTTGTTATCCAAACATGGCATTTTAATTTGTCATTAGCTGGTGGTCAACAAGATGTGCAAATCATCGAATGGACACCAGATGCAGCACATAGCATCGTTGATGACGATGGGACCCTACATGGTGGCATCATCTTTCGAGGGATGATTGCAACGACGGTGGCTGGGCTCGGTGATGATGAGTCCAACAACCTCTACGAAGAGCAAGTTCCAATCGCTTTGTGGCATGATCCCATGGAAGGTACCTTTGCGGCCAATCAACCCATTTGGGTCCCTATTTCTTACACAGATCGAACGGCAGGGCAAAGTGGAATTTATGGTGGTGGTTCAGATTGGCAAACTGATAATTCATCTTCAGCGGTTGGGGCCAAACATTGGCGTATTTCTGACCCTGGTGGTGGAAATTACGCATCGAACACCATTGACATGTTGAAATGGGGTTGGGTACCTGCTGGTGGGGGTTGTGATGACCCTGGCCACGGTCTTGGCTATGGGACCATCGATTCTGATGTTGAAGCCGTCTATGGCCAACCGTTCTGTTGGCTCAATATTATCGATTCTGATTATCGTTCTGTTCACTGGGCCACAATGGCATGGGGGACCATGGGTTCCGGCGATGAAATGGCCATGGAATCTCTTCGCGGTATGACGACCATCAAAGAACTCAACATGACACAAGCCGGTGTCTCGGCATCAGAGAATGACTGGACACAAGTCATCTGGAACATGACAGATGTGCACAACGACCAGGCTTACACTATGTCTTACTCAAAGATTGCAGATACAATGGGTGCCAACAGCGGAATGCGAATTGATGATTTTATTCTGTTCGCAGTTGAAGTGGTGGATGAATACACTATCACTTTGGATTGTGATGACCCATTGCCCAACGCATACGTTGTCATTCCAGCCGACCCAGATCCACCATCGCTCTTTTGTACACTAACTAACAACGGCTATCGAGAGGTCAACCTCAATATTTTCACCGAAGTGTCCAATACATCTTGGATGAACATTTACCCGCTGCGGATTGACAGTGACAATATGCTTGACCATGACAATTACGTCACGCTCAATCCTCTCGATGGGGAAACCAGCACAACATTCTGGATCAACCTCACCGTCCCCGAGGGCGCCAATGTCGAAACACTCAACTGGACGATTGTATTCGATGACAACCTCAATAGTCAAATCATGGGCGAAATGACACTTCCAGTATCAATTTCATCCTCGTTCTCAGTGCGATTGGATCAAGTTAGCCCAGCTTATCCAGCCTTGACACTTGCACCCGGTGAAACGGGTGATTTACAGATGAAGGTCAAGAATACTGGCAACCAATTGGCTGACTGGACACTCGGAGCATACTTCGACAGTACACTTTGGGGCTCTCCAAACCTCGAATGGTACGAAGATTGGGATGATGACGGTAATGAAACACAACTGATGCAGATGAGTCTGAACAAGGGTGAGGAGAAATTCATCACCGCACGATTCCATGCACCCGCTGCGAATCCACCTGGGATGGTTGAAATCTCTCTATACGTACAGGGTGTTGCTCCAGCAAATGCCCAATCAGTTGAACGAATTTACATTGATATTCCTGCTGTCCAAGATGTCAAAGTAACTGCGTACGAATCGTCGATGACAGCATTGGCGGATGGCAACATGAGAACAATGTCAATCACCATTCGAAATGACGGGAATGCACCTGAAATTTTCGACTTATCCCTCGATGCAGACTGGCATATTGGTGCTTCTCTGGCAACTTCGATTACAGAACCGATAGAGCCCTTTGGGCAAGAGGTCGATGTCACAGTTATCATGAACATGCCACAAGGCCTGATGCCGAATTTCTATCCGATTGCGGTGACTGCCACATCACAGACAGATTCAACCTACAGTACGACTGGTCAATTCACCCTTGAAGTACCGACAACATACATTGTTGAAGTCGAAGATAAGGATTTGACAGGTCAGTCATTCTCTGCAGGTGCCCAGTCGCGCACTATGAACTTTGAAATTTTCAATCACGGTAATGAAATCGACGCATTCAACGTCGCATTATCGATGGATGATGGCATTATCGCAGAAATTTCGGATGGTTTGTCAGAAGATGATATGGATGGAAGAACCGTTTTTATCGACCCCCAAACGTCGACCAATGTCACAGTGAGTTATTCATTCGATAGTGGTATTCAGGGCATGAAGGAATTGACTGTATCTGCAACCAGTGTCAATGGATTAGAAGCAGGACAGAGTATCACAGCAACGGGTGTTGCAGACTTTCAGGTTGGTTCACTTGGCTGGATTCGCCTTGAATCAGGCGTACCCCTCCATATCACTGAACCAGGGCCCCACATGTTGTCGGTAACGGTTCACAATCAACACCCAACCGCCAACCAAGAGATTCGTTTGAGTGTGAGTACTGATTCTGAGGCTGATTTCAATTTGCGTTGGGTTCGAGTTGTTAATACAGATCAGCAATTTGAACTTGAACCTGATGCAATTCGAATCATCAATATCGAAGTCTATGTGACAGATGAAAACCTTTTGAATTTAGCTGATGACACGATGGTTTTCACGGCGACATTGACGGTTGAAGCCACCGATGACAACGCCGACCATGAAATCTTATTCTCCGTCGACAAATACGTGGCTGCCGAATCTTCAGAGGATAGCAATGATTTCGGATCTCTGGCAAAGAGTATCGTGACGTGGACCTTGGGGATCATCTTGATTCTTGCTCTTGGTGTGGTGTTACTCAAGATTCTTGTGTCGACTGAACATGAGGATGAAATTTCCTCCCTCGGTGGCTATGAATCAAGCCTCGATCTGCCCGATGCCCCAACAATACCCGATGCCCCAACATTGCCCAGTGCCGATACAACTGCGAATTCGATGTACGGTGGCACCCAGGAATTGTTTGCACAACCAGTCATGGCTACACCACCACCTCCTTCTGCTACCCCCGAACCCGAGCCAGCACCAGCAGCACCCGAACCAGCTGCTTCCACAGGCCCGCCATTGCCGGCCAGTGGCCTTCCTGAGGGCTGGACTATGGAACAGTGGGAACACTACGGGGATGAGTACCTCCGTCGGCAAAGTGGTTCGTGATTCTTCACGTCGCCTTTATGAAGGCGTCTTGGGTGGGCTGGTCGCCCCGTAGGGGCGTAACGATAGGTGGGACACGATATGTATGGCGGACAACAACCAATTTTTATTCTAAAAGAAGGCACGAATCGAACACGAGGAAAGAGTGCTCAAAGCAACAACATTGCCGCTGCAAAAGCAGTTGCAGATGCCGTTAGGTCCACATTGGGCCCCAAAGGTATGGACAAGATGCTCGTCGATAGTATGGGTGATGTTGTCATCACCAACGATGGTGCAACCATCCTCAAGGAGATGGATATCGAACACCCGGCAGCCAAGATGATTATCGAGGTAGCCAAAACTCAGGAACAGCATTGCTACGATGGAACAACCAGTGCGGTGGTCATCGCAGGTGAACTTCTCAAGCGCAGTGAAGATCTCATCGATCAAAATGTTCATCCGACGGTAATCTGTGAAGGATTCCGTTTGGCAGCCGACAAAGCGGTGAATCTTCTTGACAGTCATGCAATTGATGCTGACGAATCCACTCTACATGATGTGGCCAAGACAGCACTTACGGGCAAATCTGCTGGTGCAGTCAAGGACTTCCTCGCAGATATTTGTGTCGCCGCAGTCCAAGCGGTCGCACGCGAAGAAGATGGTGAAGTCTACGTCGACCTCGACGATATTAAGGTCGAGAAAAAGCAGGGTGGTTCCATCAAGGACAGCACATTGGTCGATGGTATTATTCTCGACAAAGAGCGTGTCCACAGTGGAATGCCTCGAAGTGTATCAGATGCCAAGATTGCTTTGATCAATTCAGCCATTGAAGTCAAGAAAACAGAAGTTGATGCAAAGATTCAGATTACAGATCCAAGTATGCTGGCACAATTCCTCGATGAAGAGGAAAATTACTTGCGCAGTTTGGTCGAGAAGATTCAAGCGGCTGGTGCCAATGTCGTCGTTTGCCAGAAGGGAATCGATGACCTTGCACAACACTACATGTCCAAGGCTGGACTGTTCGCAGTCCGCCGAGCCAAGAAATCCGATATGGAGGCTTTGGCCAAGGCTACAAGCGCTCGAATCGTCACTAATATCGACGATCTTAGCAGTGATGACTTGGGTGAAGCAGCCAAAGTCGAAGAGCGAAAAATAGGTGAATCTGACATGGTTTTCCTGACCGGATGCACTGAAGCGAAGAGTGTCAGCGTATTGCTACGCGGTGGTACTGAGCACGTGGTCGATGAAATTCGACGTGCATTCGATGATGCAATCGGTGTTGTCAGTGTCGCTTGCGAAGACGGTTATGTTCTCACTGGTGGTGGCTCAGTTATCGCCTCACTCTCAAGAGATTTGAGGGCTTATGCAGAAGGTATTGGCGGTCGTGAACAGATGGCTATTGAGGCCTTTGCAGGTGCGCTTGAAGTGATTCCCAGAACACTTGCTGAAAATGCTGGACTCGACCCAGTCAACACGATTATCGAGGTTCGAAAGGCCCATGCGGAAGGCAATTCCACCTATGGTGTAAACGTCTTCGAGGGTGGTGTGATGGACATGAGAAAAGCCAATGTTCTCGAACCAGTACGTGTGGTTGAACAAGCGATCCAATCCGCAACCGAGACCGCTGTTATGATTCTCAGAATTGACGATGTGATATCCAGCCGAGCTGGCGGTGGCGGCGGAATGCCCGACATGGGTGGCATGGACATGGGCGGCATGGGCTTCTAGTCCGAGCGGCTCGCAGGCTCCCTTTCACCCCCATAGGTTGAAGAATCGAATTCAGGTGGACACATCTGTCCAGCCCGTAGGGCTGGTGTGGTGGTATCTCATGAGCGCAGTCGTAAAGGTCTGGATTGATGAGGGTTGTATCACCTGTGATGCTTGTGAAAACATCGTTCCAGAGGTATTTCATGTGGAAGATGATACTTGTATCATCGTCGAGGGTGTGAACCCTAGTGAATGGAGCGATGACATTGTCGAAGCTGCCGATGCTTGCCCAGTCGATGTCATTTTGTTTGAGGTTGCAGGTGGCGATGAAGCACCAACCGAAGCGGCCCCTGCAGAAGTTGCTGAGGCTGTACCAGTTGTAGAGTTGGCAACCACAGCTGAATCAGTCGGTGAAGGTGCATTGGATGGTGTCATGGCAGGGGATCGAGATTTACACATTCTGTTCGGCAGTCAATCTGGAAATGCAGAAAGCCTTTGCGCGCTGATTGCAAAGAAGGCTGCTGGCTACGGCTTGGTTGGCCATGTCCATGATATGGATGGATTTGATTTGGCAAGTATGGCTGGAATGAAACGCGTCCTCATCGCTTGTTCAACATGGGGTGAAGGGGAACAACCTGACAATGCTGAAGTTCTATTTAACACAGCCAAAGAGGCTGGAAAGGTTCTCCCAGGAACCCATTTTTCAGTCTGTGCTTTGGGTGATACATCCTACGAATTCTTTTGCCAATCAGGTATAGAATGGGATCAAATTATCGAAAAGATGGGTGGTACTCGTGTTCATGACCGCGTTGATTGTGATGTCGACTATGATATTCCTGCTGGCGCTTGGATGGTGGAAGCACTTTCACGAATTGCTTGTGTTGATGATAGTGGTACATTCCATGAAGAACTCATTCCGGAAATGGTAGCTTTTGCAGCGGGTGATTCAGCAGCAGCAGGCAGTGGCGATGTCGCTTCTGTGGCCATGCCCGAGATCCAATTGGTTGCGAGTATTTTCCGCTACGACGCTGATACCGGTGAAACCGGATTAGATGCGTGGGCATGTGCAATCCCTGGACATCACAGCGTTCTAGATTTGCTTAGAACTCTAAAGGCAACACAGGATGGAACATTGACGTTCCGTGACGGGGCTGCCGACGACCCCACAACTGGTGTCTGCGTTAACGGGCGCCTTGTTTTACCCGGATTGACGCGGTTATGTGATATTGCCCGTGACAAAGGTGACGGTGCGCAAGTACGCATTGAACCAGTGGCTGCATACGATGTTATCCGGGACCTAGTTGTCGATTACAGCACGTATGACAACCTTCGAACTGCATCCAAACCATGGTTTGTCAATAGGCAACGCGGAGGCACCCATGCTGGAAAGATCGTTATCGGTACAATGGATGCAGTTGTCGCCACTGAATTACACGCATCTAACGATATTGGAAGTCCACAATTATTGCATGCAACCAGCGACACAGTCCCCTACAATCGATCTTACATGGGCCCTGCCGTGGTTTGCCATCTTTGGAATCGTTCCTGTGACCCTCGAATTTCCGACAAATCTCGCACTGCTATCATTGAGAGTTTAGCCCATACAAATGGCGTTAAATCTGAAACAGATATGGCCAGTATTCACAGACAGGGGAGTATGGGTAAAATTGCCGCGAAATCAGTCCTTGAGGCAAAGACAGCAGTCCTTGCGCACGATGGATACAACGGTCGACATGGCAAACATGTTTGGTGGTATACATGGTCGATTAAGAGTAGTGGAAAGGTCAACGAGACTACACTCTATAGAACTGTATTGGGTCCAATGGGATTGGCCAGCAATGCACTTTCGGGTGTATCTGCTCGAATGATATTCGGATTCACAAGAACCGGCCGCCCCATGTTCAACGAATTGCTTGGAATGGTCGCTCCACCGGCTGGAATTGGAAAGATGCCAAAGCAGTTCAATTCCTCTGTAGAAAATCACCATGAAGTAATTTCAATCTTCAATGAAATGGATGGTCGATTCTGATGGCAAATCGTTATGCATATCACCCAGGAAATGTTGCCCACAGCAATGCCATTGAAGTAGCCGATACGATGCCTCTAGCAGCGCAATCGCTCGGCATTGAATTGGTTCCCCTAGAGGGTGCAACAAGTTGTGGCGCTGGCATCATCCGACAGGCTAATGCGAATTTACAGGTGGCACTAAACGCCCGTACATTGGCTCAGGCTGAAGCGATGGGTCTCGATATCATCACATCTTGTGCGACAACTGCAGCAACTCTGCATGAGGATTTGACCGCTTTGCGAAATGACAGTAAATTGATGGCCAAAACCAATGATATTCTTCAGCGGAATTGTGGTCTGACATTGACGGGTGAAGTCAATGTTCACCATCTGCTCCATGTGATTGTAGACGAACTCGGTATTGACAAGGTCGAGGATGCCGTCAAAAACACGCTTGAATTCAGCATTGCTGGCTACTATGGTCCGAATATGCAGCAAGAAGGTGCCTGCGGTAATGACGACGTTTTTGATCCAGATTATCTTGAACAGGTCATCACTGCGGTGGGTGGCAAACCAATAGAATGGTCGAGTCGGACACAAAGTGTCGGGGTGCCAGGTATTTTCTCGGAAGAAAAGACGGTGATGAAGCAAACTGCCGCAGTATTAGCAGACGCCAAATCCGAAGGTGCACAATTGGTTGTCAGTGCATGCAATTTGTCACATATGCTGTTGGATGTGTACCAAGGAAAGGCCGGGAAAACAACTGGGCAGGCGACCAAGGTCCCTACCATCCATCTAACCGAACTGCTGGCATTTGCCTTTGGACACCACATCGATCGTATGGCTCAACTGCGAACAAGAGTCCTTGTCATCGGTGATTAATCTCCACTTCCGTGTAGGATCCGTACAATTTCTTGTGCAAGATTCACCGAAAGCCCCGTCACTTGGACGATTTCTTCATCCGTCGCACCAGCCAAAGCCGCCATTGACGGCCAGCGTTCTAGAATTCGTGAGGCCAGTGCAGGTCCAATCCCAGGTACCTGTTCAAGCATGGAACGTGTAATGCCATGAACCTCTCTCTGTCGGGCTTCTGACAATGGTGCCTTTGTGGCATCAAGTATTGGCACGATTGAATCAAAGACATTAGCTGCTGCCACATTATCGGATTGATCGGGATGCTCACTGGAGCGTAATCGATTTTGAGCCACAGTTGAAAGATGCTCTAACATCTTCGTTTCTCTGCGGGCAGAAACTGCGATGAATCGTGCAGTTTCAGCAGTATCGGCCGAGGTCACAACAGGTAGACCATAGTCGAGTGTTAATGTCGCCAAAGCACCCATAATGGCTTGGCCATTTACAGCACGATGCTGAAAGAGGTCATTCCCTTCAAGGACAAGTAAAGATCTGGGTGCAGCACCGACCAACCTGGTTGCTTGATCTAGCAACCTTCCATCGAGCAAACTGTCGATAAAATCGCGGGTACTTTTGCGTTCGATGAGAATTTGGTCACTGATTTTCACATCACCGACTGGTAAAGTGACGATTTCAACGGTCAACCCTTCCTGTCGTAAGCGAGCGGCGAGTGCACTTTTCTCCTCCCTATGATCAATGAAAACAATCACACCATCTCCTTCAGGAATAGGCGCATCACCATGGATGGTTTGGACCAATGTTTCAGCAGCGAGTACAGGGGCCTCAACAATCAAGCGTGTGGGTTCTGATTCAGTAGGATAAGAATCGAGGCCAATTTGACCAGTTGGCCGCATTCTTCGAGCCAAATCCTTCGGCTCAGGTTTTGGCTCAATCTCGGGTTGGGTAACGACGAGGGCTGGCGCCACCGAATCATTGATTTCGGGTGCCAATCGCTTAGATTCTGTTTTCAGAAAATCAGATGCCAACCCCCCATCTTCTAAAGTGAAAGCACTGAGATTCGCTCCTTCTGAACCAATGGATCCTCCTCCTCGCTTACGGCGAACTTGCTGGATTGAGCGAAACATTCGTTCTTCGCGGTATTTCGCTGAGGCGCGAGCTCCTTCATCTCGGGTATCTTTCGCGATTAGAACGTGAACTGTACCTGCACGCTGACGACCTGTCCGTCCTCGCCGTTGGATGGTTCTAATCTCACTTCCCACGGGTTCGTAAAAGATGACCAAATCAGCATTTGGGACATCCAATCCTTCTTCTCCCACACTGGTTGCGACTAGTACATTTGCTTCACCCGAACGGAAAGCATCGAGGCTCTCAAGTTGGACCTTTTGTGTCATACCTGCTGACCCCTCCCGGCTGGCTTGCCCTACAAATCGTTGTGGAATCGCACCATCAATATCAGTCAGGATGCGTGATATTTCTTCGACCGTATCTCTGAAATTGGCGAAAACAATGATGCGACTTTCTGGACTTTCTTTGAGCTGGCGGCGAACCATTCGGCGAACCATTGTGACTTTGTTGTGGCATTCATCCATCGTAGCAAGCGTGTCTTTAAGTTGAGTAATTCTCGGATCTGCGGCAAATTCCCTGGTGGATTTTTTCTCATCCTTACCACCTTGGCCGATTCGAGAAAGTGCCTCTCTAGTCGCTGCAACACCTTGGCAAAGTAGATACGAAATAAGGTTGGTCAAACGCATGGCGATTCCATTATCCTTCGCCGCTCTATAGCCGAATGATTCACCGTTTCCGATGGAGATTGAAATGCGCTGTTGCGCCTCTTGCAATCCACCCGAAGTAATGTGGCCTTGCCGTGTGTAAAACCCAAGTCTCCTCAACCGCTCAACAATCCTACTGAGCCAGATTTCCAACGGTTGGGCCAACAGGCGTAATTCATCAGGAACTTCGACTAAAACATCGTTGACCTCAAGGCCCGTTGCGTAGGGTGCGAGTAGAGCATCCCCTGGTGGGCGTGCATGGATGTTGACAATTTGCAATCGATTACAGACCTCGTTGATATCTGCCTCGATATGGCCGGGGCTTGCGGTCGCAGCGATGATCAACCCATCCGGTTGCTGTTCGGCAAATAAATCGCCAACCTGTGCCATGGCATGTTTTCCAGTCGCACGGTGCGCTT
>JAPKEY010000220.1 GCA_028821815.1 Candidatus Poseidoniales archaeon
ACCAATTAGATTTTGATCAAAGTAAAGAGATATTGCGTGGAGCACGCGCACAATTACTGGCATTGGGCCGTGAAGTTTAGGAAAGATTTCTCTTGCCTAGAGGCACCCAAAGAGTCTCATCTTCTCCAAGAGTCATCACAATCCATCGTGCGAGAACAAAGAACCAATCGGAAAGGCGATTGAGATATGTGATAACAATATCTCTAACAGCACCCTCACCCTCAACTTCGCGTAATCGCATCGCGCCTCTTTCTGCACGTCTGGTAACTGTACGTGCCAGGTGCATTGTGGCAATTAAGGGGGAACCCGCAGGTAAAATAAACGATTCTAATGGCGCTAAATCTTCAGTCCAAATATCCATTTCAGAGCAGAGCCGATCGGCTTGTTCTTGACCGATCACCGTCATTGCTTCAGGAACTTGTTCAGGAAGGAAAGAACATTCCCCACCTACATCAAAGAGTTCCTGTTGGATGAGGCTGATTTTTGTAGTCACTGCATTTTTCACAGTTCGAACCGTTGCTCTAGCACCACCGTCCTCGTGGTGAGTATCAACACGTTCTAATTCGGCTCGAACCATTCCGATGACTGCATTGAGCTCATCGATAGTGCCAAAGAAATCAACACGCACATTACTCTTGGACACACGTTCGCCCGATGCAAGGGACGTCTTGCCAGCATCACCCGTGCCGGTGTGAACCTTGGTGATGCGAACCATGATTCTCCGGAGTGGCTCCTAAACAAGGGTCTTTCGATGCTTCAAACACTCTCTAAGACCCCCTCATCTTCTGTTTTTATGCGCAATTTTTTCATTAACAAGAAGCCCAGTGTTCCCCAGATGAATAATTCAATGACGATGCAGATCCAGTACCAGTATCCAAGCCCAGAGAGAATTGCATTTGCATTGTAGGGTTCACCGTTGAATCCAATGTAGATGGCTTGAGATAACAAATTGGCACTGAACCAAACTACAACTGCAACCCAACTCAATCGTATACTGAGAACTTCCCAATTGCCTTTCCGCAGCCCATCACCATGTGTAATTCGTCATCCGAGATATTTAACATACACTAGAGCAGCCCCGTATACCCCTTACTTTTTCGAGGTTATTCAGACTCGAAAACCGGTCGACTGAGGCGCTTAAGGCAAGAATCAATCTTTGCAAGCCATGCATTGTCAACAATATCCATGCCTCCAAGTCTTTCCAGCATTTCTGCATGCTTTGTTGCCGATCCATAATTTCCATGAAATTCGTGAATTCTAATCAGCGCAGCATGACTCATCGCATCGAGCCAAGAATCATCGACGCTCCATGATTTCTCAAACATAGAAATAGCCCCTCTATCTCCTTCGATGAGCCCACGATCAAGTTGACGAAGCGCAGCCTGAGACCATGATATTCCTTGGATACCAATTATGAGTCCTTTCCAGAAAAGGAAAACTTCGAGCAGAATTACGGTGGTGGCTAAAATGAAACCGACCCATTGTTCAGTACTGCCGTAGGATGCCCAACCAGCGGCCAAAGCCGAAATGGTCGCAGCTACAAACCACATCCCTGCAAATGGTGCCAATATGACATCCCGCTTGCGTCTATCATGTAAGGCTCCGATGGTCATACCGAGTCCACCCATAATGCCAGAAATAATTGCTGGAAGATATGGACTTGTAGCGCGAGGCGAATTCATTGCGAGGGCCAAGAGGCCAGTCAGTCCAAGCATCAACCAAGCCCAGCGCCCACCAATTTCAGGGAAGGGTTGTGCACGACTCATCCAGAGCATCAGTGCAGAAGTCCCACCAAGAAAGGCAATCCAAGTCCACATTGTCCATAGGGCGAAGGTCTCGGTATTCAATTCATTCCCGCTTCGCCGCTGGGTTCTCCATCATCGCCCCGCCACCCAGGTTGCCAAAATTCTTCATTGTCAAGCCAAGTCAGCCAAGCCTCTGAATCAGCCTTCAATAGACGATAGGCACGTCGCTCCAAACCCTTGATTAATTCAGCATCAATTTCCGCCTCAGCATGGGCATCTTTCCATTCGATTTGGAGTTGTGAAATACGGCGTTGCCCTTCTGCATGATTGTCAAAATGTTGTTCACACATTTCACGTAATTCAGTCAACCAAACGCGAGTTCCTTTGATGTGAGGGTTATCATTGAACGGCTTCTCTCGCCGACCAAATGGCCACCAACCCATGGTTCCCCTTCACCCACCATCCTCCTTGAGCCTTCGCCCCAATCCTGATGTTGTTTGACGTTCGGGACACATCATGGCTCGCATCGTTGTCCATACGCATG
>JAPKEY010000221.1 GCA_028821815.1 Candidatus Poseidoniales archaeon
ATCTTCTTGGAACAATTTCGCTTCTTGCCCTCGCAAGTACTGGCTTTCAAGACAGCGTTTACCTCGCAAGGCAGGTATGGCAAGTGCGATCGGAACTGCAGTTCACAATAGCGTAGAGGATATCTGTAACATCGATTTGACTGGTCGCGATGGAGATGAAATTGGATGGTTGCCACCAACGGCGAATGCAATTTTGGAAAAACAGTGGGAACAGGAGAAAGAAATATTTCTCAAAACCCCTCGGCATCCACGCTGGAAACAGGAAGAATTTCCACGTGCGAGAAAATTGCTAATTGGTTCGCTCAACATACTCTTTGCGAAAGCACGTACTGGTCGCATCGTACTTTCTGAGGTATCAATCGATGATTGGCGAAACATCCAACAAATGATACTCGCCGCAGAAGGAACACTTCGCACATCCTGTGGGCGATTGATGGGCCGATTGGATCTCCTAGTTTCTGATTATGACGACGAAGGAAATGTTGTTGGTTGGATTGTGGCTGATTTGAAAACCGGTAAACCCCCCGATGGCGAATTGTATGATACGGTAAGCCGTCAACTCAGATTCTACCGTGATATATTATGCGAAAACAACCCTGACCACCCCCCTGTACGTGCTGAAGGATGGTATTCCAATGGGTCAGTTGTTTTCGAAGCTGAAGGACCCAGCGTGCTACCTGAGGCATTCGAGGCATGGGAAGCGAGCAAGATTACGGACACACCGATGGAGGCAATACCCACTGAGGACGCTTGCAATTTCTGCGAATGGAAAGCATGGTGCCCAGCATGGCTTTGGGCTCAAGCTCAGGGAGAGATGAAACCAAGTGGAATTTTCAGAGATATGGTTGCCATTCTTGAGAAAGTTGAAGTGGAAAATGGCATATGTCTAGTTGAACGGATGGCCCCCATCAATGAATCGGGGGAATTAGCACCCACCGGTCAACGTGCGGGTGCAGTATTCGCCGGACAAGCCCTTGAACGTCTCAAATCATTGATTGAAGAAGGTCACAAGGGTCCAGTGTTCCTCGGTGGTGTTCGCCTAGATGGTGCTACATGGAAACTTGGTGACTGGTGCGATGTTCTCCCTTGGTCACCATTGCTTGAGGGAAGGAAGCGAGAATAGCGCCTTCAACCATCGTGGCATTGAAGAGCCCGAACCCCCCTTGGATAGCATGGAGGGTGAAGATACGGGCAAGCGCCGTCGCGGTCCGCCCGCCTCAAAACGCAAGCGTACCCTTCCTTCACAAACTACTCCGGATGAAGAAGGTGAATGGTACGACGATGTCGTTGATAATTCTCAAACCGAGGAGCGTGGCTTTGGTGGATTTTCAGTCAAGCGCCCTCAAATGAGTAGCACAGATCAAGTCGAGGGTCAACAATTGGAGCGTTACTTTGAGAAACAATATCATGACAAATCTACTGAAAAGAGGGCAAGCATCGAAGAAGATTGGGATGAAACCGAATCTGAATTTAGTTTCAAATCATTGCTAGATGGCTACCGAACCATCTTACTTGGAGTCCAATCATTCATGATTGCATTGCCCCTGATTTTAATTTCAGCCGCATTGATTTGGGGTGGACACAGTGTAATGAACAGCATGGGGGGTTCAACAGGTGCACTCTTGAATATCATGATGGTATTCTTGGCGATTTGCCTCACTACAATTTCATTCATCCAAATCGTTGTATCCGCAGTCAATCAATCACTACGCGAACGGCAGATTGCCAAAGATGGTCCCGATATCCCCTTGCTTGGATGGTCGGGTTCCCTCCAACTATCCAGCCAAGTATTCACAGAGGTGATTCTGACATTTCTGATGATGTGGACCATTCAAATTCTTGGTCTCTATATGCTTGCAGGGGCAATGCCAGATCTATCTATGCCCACGATTGATACCGACAATCTTTCCGTGGGAACTCTACTCTACATGCTAGGGTCTGTAGGTTCACTATTCGTCATGATTGGCATCATTCCATATTCTATTGAAGCCACTATCAAACGTTCTTGATGGATTAACTGCGTTCGGCATAAAGCGCATCAATCGCTTCCACTTCAAGTGGGCCGGCGGATGAAGATAACCAGTTGAGGTAACTCACATCTAATCGCTCAATTTCAGCAATTGTTCGTCCGCGATTTCGTCCACG
The DNA here is from genome assembly GCA_028821815.1 of Candidatus Poseidoniales archaeon. Lineage (GTDB taxonomy): Archaea > Thermoplasmatota > Poseidoniia > Poseidoniales > Thalassarchaeaceae > MGIIb-P. The sequence continues at coordinate 2,146 of JAPKEY010000221.1, forward strand.
CCCAATGACAATTCCAGAATCGGAAATGCGCAACCATCCATGACTCCCAGTTACGGGTTCCAAGTCATCGAGATTGGGTCCAAGCCCATCGGATTCTTTGTCGCTTTGAGTCGAACCATTGATCCAATCAGGA
>JAPKEY010000222.1 GCA_028821815.1 Candidatus Poseidoniales archaeon
GGAAGGATTGTGCGAAGTCATTCATGACAACTGCACAGATTGTCTACGTTGTTTGATGTGGTGTCCAACAGGTGCCTTAGTCTACTCTTGAGGGCTGAATCATGTCCGAAAAGAAACGTGTAGTCGTCATCGGCAGTGGCATTGGCGGATTGACTTCAGCGGTGAAGTTGGCTCATACTGGGAATTATGACGTTCAGGTTTACGAGCGTATGTCATTTGCAGGAGGACGATTCACACAACACGATCATGATGGGTATGCGGTTCCAACTGGGGCCGTTCACATGGTTCCTCATGGAATGAAGGGTCCATTTGCCAAGATGATGCTTGGCAAGAGGAGCAAGGGTGGATTGGAACTTGGACGCTATGGTGTCGAATTTCTCCCTTCAATGAAATTCGCATGCCGTAATATCAATGGGGTCCATCAAGGAGCAAACGGGCCCATGGAAATCATGCGGTGGTTTCCATTTAAAGATACACTGAATCTCCCGCGTCTCCTTCTTGCGCGCGCGAAAAAACCTGCTGGCCCTGGAGAAACTCTTGATGGTGAAACTTGGATGCGGCAGCGATTTTCAGATCCATTTGTTGATTTTCTGGACGCGTTCATCAATTTCGCTGCCAGTGTCCGATTCTATCAGATGCCGGCATCGACAACCATCCGCATGATTCAGAACTGCTTCTGGTCAGATAGGCCACACGTTCCCAAGGGAGGTTGTAAATCTGTCATCGATGCTCTTCGCAAGGACCTCAAGAAACATGATGGGCGTCTCAAGCTCAGCCATGAGGTGACTGAGATTATCCCTGGTGATGAGGAGGCAGCAACCAAGAGTCATCGCTTCGCAGTCGGCATTCGCCGACGTGGTCGGGAAGATGCGACATGGGTTGGTGCTGATGCGATTATCCACAATGGTGGCCACCCGAATCTACTCGATACACTATCTGACAATTTCCATGTTGAATCCGAAATCCGTGAACGAATCAACAAAACACAAGCTGCTGGCGGTATTGGTTTTGTCTTTGGATTGGATAATGAAATTCCGCATCGCGATAGCGGTGTTACGATGTTACCTGGCCTTAGCCGAGTTGGAGGTTATGTCATCCCTACGTTTTCTGACCCTTCACTCGCCCCAAAAGGCCGTCACATGATGATTACACACCAGTATGTGCCAAAATCAGATATCAAGGCTGAAATCAAGCGAGGTCGTGAAGAGTTGCACTCAGCTCTGCCATGGTTGGAGAAGCATGGCGAAGAAGTCGCCGTCCATTCCTATCATCGTAATTGGCCCTGTAATCGCACCCCACAAGGCTCTGAACTTCCAAGTGATGTTGGCATTGAGGGCATACGATTGGTAGGTGATGGTGTCAAGGGTCATGGTTGGATGATGATTGAAGGTGTGACCTCAAATATACCGAGTGCATTGCAAGGGATTGAGTCCTCACTGCGTATCTAACTGGAATCCGGACAGGTTCTGGCATTGTGCCCTGCCTCACCGCAGATTCTACACGAGCGAGTCCCTCGCATCGCCGCCCTGTGATGCCGATTTTCCGCAGCCATAGGATTCCTTGATGGACATGTGCGGAGGTTGTGACCTGTTTGACCACAGGCTGAGCAAACCCTTTCACCATCTACCCGGCGTTTTCGTTTCGTACTTATCCCTGGGTGAAGAATTGGACAGGTTTGGGTATTATGCCCTCCTTCCTTGCAATGCGTACATCGCCGCTGGCCCTTGCGTCGTATTTTGATTTCTTTTGTTGGGTTCAAAGTTGGACAAGTACGCGTATTGTGACCCACCGTTCCACAGGCACTGCAAACACGCCGGCCATCTCTTCTTGGTGTGGCCTCTCGTTTCCCTCTGCGTGCAGCACCATTGGGGTTGATTTCTGGACAAGTTCGCGTATTGTGATTCTTGTCGCCACAATTCTTGCAGGATCGTGTGAACCGGTTTCTTTCCCGTGAGATCCGTCTCTTTGCAGATCCTGGATTTACAATCGGACAAGTTCTCATATTGTGTCCGACTTGACCGCAAGAGGTGCACTCGCGTCCGACTTTGGCCACGCAGTCACTTTCACTGTTCGATTTATGATGGTATTGTAATGTTGTATATTTTGAATTAATGACGATGTGCCATCGACGGTGGATTGAAGGATGTCTGTAACCTCCCGAGTTCATGGACAGAGTCCTCCTTGAAGCTACAGCAGCAGCATTGGTCGCACCCGGTAAGGGAATTCTTGCAGCGGATGAGAGCAATGGAACAATGTCAAATCG
>JAPKEY010000035.1 GCA_028821815.1 Candidatus Poseidoniales archaeon
TCACAAGTGAGTTCCCAAGGGTCAGTTGAATACCCAGTTAGATGCATCAACTAATCCCATTTGGATAGGTTGGAAGGGTCAATCCGAAAACCACTCCAACTGAATATGACAGTTTGATGAGCTCGCAGTCGGCCGCCGCAGACGCCACCCCTACGATTTATGAGAATCATTCTCAATGTGGGATAACTTCGAACAAAATTGCGAAGTAATGAGTGATACTTCCTGCGAGCACGAACAGATGCCAGATGGCATGGTTGAATGGAATCCGCTCCCACAAGTAGAAACCAACCCCGATTGAGTAGAAAATACCCCCGAGAATCACTAGACTCAAACCATCCCACCCCATTGAGTCAAACAGTGGTTTGATTCCAATGATAGCCAGCCACCCCATGATGAGATAAGGTGCAACTGAGACATAGTTTGGAACACGTACATTCACGATTCTGAGGGTGATTCCGACCACGGCGCAACCCCATATGAGGACGAAGTAAGTCCAACCAATCCAACCACGTAAATTTACCAAGACGAAGGGGGTATAGGATCCAGCAATTAGCAGATAGATGCCAATATGATCTGCAATTCTCATTCGATGCTTGAATGCAAGATTTGTAGAGGCATGGTATAGGGTAGAGCAAAGATAGCAAGTAATCATGCACAGACCAAATGTGACGCTCGACCATATTTTCCAAGGATCGTCTGTAAGATTCGCCTCTATCATGAGGAAGTAAAGGCCAACCGCTGCGAGGATGACTCCCAGACCATGGGTGATGACATTCGCAATCTCTTCTTTGGGGGGATAAGGAGATATGTGCAATTTATGCAACATTTCCCCCATCTACAATTCCTCAAGAGACATAACCCTCTGGGGAATGCGGAAATTAAAGTAACTTTCCTTGATACACCATGATGATGAGTAGAATCGAGCATGATTTCCCTACTAAATCTCAATTTCACATCCTATGATATTAGTCAATTTCCAGTATATTCTGTGACGCGGATCCCCATTCCACCACGTTTTGCAGGGCGTTGCATAATACGATCCAACTTCTTGTGGAATTCTGCTTCCAAGTCAACTTCCATAGCCAATGCATTTCCAAGGGTCAGGATGAATACATCAGCCAATTCTTCAGCGGCTTCTTCCTTTGGCTTCCCCTTGGTAATGGCTGCAGATAATTCACCCAACTCTTCGATGACCAAAGCGAGACGATACCCCATATCGTGGCCATTATTTTCAGGGTTGGCAAAATCATGCTTGAGGTGGAAGCGTGCAACGCGGCCCATCATCGTCATCCATGACCCATCTGGTTCCTCTGAAATATCTACATCTCCCCATTCATTGACATCGACTGGTCTCGTCATATCAGTTCGGTCTATGACCGAGGCCGATGAACCTACTGTGCGTCAGCAATCGCGAGAATCGCAGCCCAAACACGCGTGCGCATGGATGCTGCGAGATCTTCCACGCTATGGTGATCGACAGGTGCGAGGGCATCAGAGGGATCCTTTCCAGCGGCCCAATTACTTGAGAGAAGAAGGCCTACATGCGATGCATCTTTTTCGGACATACAGCGTGCTTCCCCACCAATGGTCATGTTCACACAGGTTGCTCCAAGCCGATGGTAGGCTTCGACATCAGCTCTACTTTCAAATTGCGGCCCACTGGCTTGCCCAACAATCTGCCTGTATGCATTGGTTCCAGCGCCATCTTGTGATTTTAGCACACCTGCTGCAATTGTAGACAAAACTCGGTCAAACATTTCCGTTCGATTAACATGGACTGCTGAAGAATCATGGAACGTCCAAACCGTTCCTGAAATGTCGAGTAAATCATCGGCAACACCGACCACACCAGGTGGAAAATCGGAATCCATTGACCCCACACACCAAACACTGATGACGGCAGCCGGTTCAAATGAAGTTGCAGCATGGATATTGGCCCGATGCTCGATGCTGTGCGGGGGATTGACTCTTCCATCTGGGCTGTGATGCCTGTAGATGAATAGAATTTCATGACTGGCTGTGCGAACGAGAGTACATGGCACTTCACCCCAGGGTGTGTCGGAGCGAAATGTCTCAACTTCAGCTCCATCTGTAGATGTTGCCAACTCGGTCATCCCTGTGCCGCACAGCACTGTGAGACGGGCCATGTGGCCTCACCTACTCCATCAAGCGGGCGATCAACTCGGCCTTCTTGCCAGAGACTGGCTTGCTAGCAGCCTTCAGAAGTTCCTTGAGTTCAGCGACCTTCATAGATGCATAATCTGGTGCATCCTCGGTCACTTCGGTTTCCTCACCAACTTCTTCTTCTGTGTCAGTATCTTCTTCCGATGAATCTCCTGAATCATCTGCAGCCGCTTCTGCTGCTGCCAAAACATCAGGGGTTTCGTCATCAGATTCATCATCACCCATTGCCGCTTCAAGAGCGGCTTTCTTGGCAGCGGATACACGTGATTCATCCTCGCGGATTTCATCGAGTGTGGGGCCATCTTCTGTGATGACTCCATCTTGCATAAGTTGACTCTTTCGAACCATGACAACCTTAACGGTGACAATCTTTCGGACAGCTGCCTCAATAGATTGCTCTAATTCACCGGAGAGGATTTGCTTCTGCAAAGCAATCCATGTGCTACGGGCTGCTGCCTGAAGAACCACATCTCGACATGCATCTCGCATGGCTTTCTTTTGGCTGGTCTTGACTCGGCCTTGAGTAATCAGGAATGGTTTGATTCGCACATAGTAGCCGTCTTCAGTAATCGCATCGATGACATCGTCAATTTTACCGCGATAGCGGCGTACTTGTCGGCGTACGTGATCTTTGAGGACTTCGTGGCCAACAAATTGTGTAACTGCATCCTGACCTACAACTTCAGTCACACGAAATTTGAGTTTCACGTGCAATTTACTGAAATCACCATCGACTTCTTGCTGTGTGATTTCATACATACGACCAATCAGGAGTTCATCTTCTTCACCAAGGGTTTCACCGATGACCTTGAAATGCCAAGGTTGTCGAGGCGCACGGATGGTATACCATCGTTTTGCCTTCCATTTATCTTTCTGCTTGCGAGCTTCTGCTCGTGATGCTGCACCCTTAGTCGCCATAATTTTCATCTCCTGATTATCGCGGGGGCTACCCCACTAGCGAGCCGCCGACCTGCCCTGAGTATTTGAACGCCATCCTTCGACCCCGTAGGGGTCATAGGCTGAACACCCCACGCATCTATTGTGGCTGTGCACAATATAACATGGAATGCCACCTCCAGTGGTGTCGGTTCGACCACTGGAATCGAGGCTGCTCTTAATTGGCTCACTGGCGGTGAGGCAGAGATTACACAAGAGAAAGTAAAATCATATCATGGTGCAAGAATGACAATGCTGCGGGCTCATATTCAACAAAAAAAAGCGGCTAAGCATAGTATTTGCCATTTGGGTCCAGAATTTCTCAACCAATTATCTCACTCCCCTGATCTTGAAAGCCGTATTGACGAACAGAATATCCTCCATATTCGGCTGAGTATATCTTCACTAATACGTGGTTCTATAGAATTTTCAAAGGGTATAGAGGAACAAGTGAAAGGTAGAATAAAACTGGAAGTTTATCCTGGTCAAGATGCCATTGAGAATGCTAGAGTGATGTTGACAACCGCAGCCAACAAGGCAAGAATCGCGGGTTTGCCTGTTGAATTTGACCCAAGAAATGTTTGATTATGACTAGCCTGATTACTAGGATTCATATTGGTATGGCGGCCCACGGTGAAGCATGACCCACGTTGTCACTTCAGCATGTGTGAACCACAAGTACCAGGATTGTGTAGCAGTGTGCCCTGTAGAGGCCTTTAGAGAACTCCCAACATACCTTGTAATCGACCCCGATGAATGCATTGATTGTGGTGCATGTATTGCTGAATGCCCGGTTGAAGCAATTTTTGCAGATACAGATGTGCCCGCTGATCAAGAGGAATGGACTGAGAAAAATGAGCTCGAATGCGTGGATGCTAAGATTGCTGAGGGCGATTCGCCCATTCTAGCGGACGACTAGGACTTTGACGAAAGTTCTAATGTGCGAGAACGGTCGAACGACTGATTGGTATGGCAATTGACCTTAATCACATGCGCAAGGGCACCGAGTTGCTCAAGCGAGGCTTTGCACAAATGCAGGAAGGCGGCGTCATCATGGATGTCGTCACGCCTGAACAAGCACACATTGCAGAAGATGCTGGTGCCACCAGTGTAATGGCGCTCGAACGTGTTCCTGCCGATATTCGCGCCGATGGAGGTGTCGCCAGAATGAGCCACCCTGACCTCATCAATGGAATTATTGAGACGACCAGCATTCCAGTGATGGCAAAGGCACGTATTGGCCATGATGAAGAAGCTAGGGTGCTCGAAGCATTGGGTGTTGATATGGTCGATGAATCAGAGGTTTTGACACCTGCTGACCCATTCTATCATATCGCAAAAAACGATTTTACAATTCCATTTGTTTGTGGCTGTACAAACCTTGGGGAAGCAGTTCGACGTGTGGTGGAGGGAGCTGCAATGATTCGGACAAAGGGCGAAGCGGGGACTGGAAATGTTGTCGCTGCAGTTCAGCATGCCCGACTTGTGACTGCTGAAATCGATTTAATCCAGCGATCCACAACGCAGGAATTTGAGACAATTGCTTCGACGATAAGTGATGGTTTTCGGCGTCTCGAAACTGCTTCAGAACACCTTTTGAATGTTGTGGACACCCCTTTTGGCTCGCTCAATGATGTGCATGCAGGTGTACTAGAAATTCTCAGTGAGGTTCGCGAAATGGGGCGATTGCCTGTTGTCACATTCTCAGCAGGCGGTATTGCAACTCCTGCGGATGCTGCACTACTGATGCGTCACGGCATGGATGGTGTTTTCGTCGGTTCCGGGATTTTCAAATCAGAAAATCCTGTCACAACGGCAGAGGCAATTGTCATGGCAACGCATCACTTTGAGGATGCCGCTAAAATTGCCGAAGCCAGCACAATGATGGCGGGGCGTGCCATGGATGGTCTGGAAATCGAAACGCTGGATGTTCGAATGGATCAGCGCGGCTGGTAATCATTCAAGCGGATTTGATATTCCATCTTCACCAAGTACCCATTTCAGGCATTTGACAACGCCCTGAAGTGCCTTGTAGTTACGTGCGGCTTCTTTCATACCTTCACGGTCACCCTCTTCACTGCACGTTTTAAACCAATCTTGCCACTCAAAAACACGGTCCTCAGCAATCTCAAGCATTCGCTCAATCTCATCCCATGAACGATCATATGACCGGTGCGGGCCCGAAGAATGCGCCATAACACTGTGGCGGTATTCGGTTCTATTTGATTATGCGCCCGGACGGAAATCCAACACTCATCACTCGTCACGAGATTTGGGGCGGCCTCTCTTCCCTCGTGCAGCACCACTACGGCGCATGTTGGCTTTGCGGGAGGAACGCCCATCATTGCGAGCATTTGCATTGGTGCCAGTTTCACTACCGCCCAAGCTAATCGATGTACCTGCGAGTAGAGATTGTGTCAATGAACCGGCAAGTTTGTCATCTTTGTCCGGTGTCTTTAGAGCCTTGCGAACCGACTCATTGTGATCGTCAATCCAAGATTGGGCCTCGAGTCGTTCTTGCTTGAGTTTGTCACGGATTTGATTGACCTGTTCTAACATTGCAACGACCTCTGCATGAACTTCGTCTGCTTGCTTCCGGCATTCAAGGAATGCTTCATGCAACCTATCCCCTTCTGCTTTCTTGAAATCACGCTCTTCAAAAAGTGGTTTTATCGTTTCCCATGATTTATCGGCTTCTTCGTGGAATTCAACCATGGCTGCATGCTCAGAATCTGCCTCTAACTTGAGTTCCTGTATGCTACCCTCGATATTATCAAGATCAATCTTGATACGCATGGATTCTTCAACCAAAGGTTCCAACTCTTTTTTGCGATTAGAGTGTTTTTTAATCAGTTTGAGAACCTTGTTCTCCTTGTCAAGTGAGACTGAACCATCTATCTCAAGCATGGTTTCGAGTTTGTCAATTTGAGATTGAATCTCACTCAATTCAAGAATGGGTGACTTCTTACCCTTTTCGCCACGTGAGTTTTTGGCCCGACCAATCAATTCCCTGACTTGTTGCTGGATTGCATCACGCCTAGCTTGGTGCGCCTTTGCCTTGTTTCGAATCTCTTTATTTTCAGTCAATTTTAAATCAATTTCATCACGGAGTTTCTTGTACTCTTTCTGAATGGCATTCCGTGAATCTGCATTGCGCTTGCCGGCATCATTGTGCTGCTGGCGGATGTCGCGCAGGCGGCGGAGTTTGGCCTCCATTGACTTCAATTGATCACGAAGGTCAGCATCGCTGCCGCTAGCCTTCGTTGATTCGGTCATAGACCGCCGACCCCCCTTTCCCATTTGAAGCGTACGATGCACCTAATGCGGGAATCCTACAGGGCTGCTAACGATGCAACCCATGGGACGATGCGGTATAGAGCCGCGAGGATTCCAGCCCCTACTGCCACCATACCCCCTCGAAGTCGGATTCGTTCTTGCAATTTAGGCCGAACTTGAACGGCGAGAACCTTGCCACCGAGTAGGTTTCCATCGGTATCTTCTAGCCTCACGGTGACTGTGGACTCTCCGTCATGTTGTGGGAGTAAGGTTTGCCAAATCACCACCCCATGATCCATCATTCTAGCCAGAACATCGTGCACATCATCGGTTGTGTTGGACCGCATTGGAAGATGGGCATCAATCCCCTTTAGCGCTGTACTGGATTCGAGTGTGAGTGTGAAAGAACTCTCATGTGGCTGGAAATCGGGAGTTTGGATTTTAATCACAATCTTCCGGCTTTCCCCACCACTATTGTGCAAATAAGCAAAGAGATGTCCAGACCCACTGACGACATTTTGCATGTCAACATCAAAGTGAAGTGAATCCGCTCGAAGCGATTCGATATCGCCTGACAGATCGTACTGTAGTCGGGAAAGCATTCGGAAAAATGGTGCACATTTCTTCCTTATGTGCAAAAAAAGATTGGCCCAAGTTTCTTCATCGAACCAATCATTTTCAAACAACTCTGGGAGTCTATCCAATCGAAAGTAGTATTCCATTGATTGGCGGACTTGTCGATTAGTGAGTTCCCCTTGGGCTTCCAAGTAGCGCATGTGTAACAGATGTTCAATCGCTGAGTGAATGTCTTTCCCTGGTTGTAATCCATCGCGAAGAGATTGGATGTGTGCATCGAACCGGGCACGAAGAACAGGGTCCATCCAAGTGGTTAGGATTTCAGTAAATACTCGATTTGGGCAAGAGGGGTGAAGGGGGGGTTCGTATGCATCCAGCAACCCCCACCTTTCGACTGTGTTGTGATGTGTTCCCCCTCTCAATAAATCCAATCCAATCGCAGCAAAAGTTCCCCCGATCGCTAATCCAACCAATACACCACCCACTTCAGTAAGGCCACCTTCTAATGTTGCAGCCAACTGGGCGAATGCTGAGAGCGTCACAATGGTAAGAACCCCGGAAACTCGAGCCACAGCCATGCGCGTTACATCATTAATGGCTTCATATCCATGCAGACTCTCAAAAGGACGACCGCGTAGCATGAAGGATTTACCCTCGGCGAGGAAAACCTTGCGGGAGGTTTTGTGTAATGTGCGAACGACGAGGAGGGAAACAACCCATGCGAGGAGGATAATCGTTGCCAGAAGGCCGGAGATGATGCTCAATGTCGCATCAGGAAACCCTGATTCAACACTCGACACCCACCAATCGGGTGAACCTTCAGCAAAACGGCGTCCCACCAACTGCAGTGCAAGTGCGAAAATTGGCAATGTGAGGGAAAGGTGGATTCCACTTGACAAAAATAAACGATCGAGTCGGAGCAAGTGCTGTTCCCGGCTTCGTAACACCCTCATTCGTTTCTCAACCGCTTCGATGTCCAAGAGTGTAGGACCACTATCGGGGGGGTTTTGAGTCGAAGAAATTGCTTCTTCTGTGGAAAGTGCATCGTCGGAAGGAACGAGTAAATCGAGAGCATCCTCTGTCGATATTTCCTCCGTCGCCATGCTTGCCCGTATCCTAGCGCGCATAAGGCCGTTACGCCAACAATACATCACAAGGTTCGAATCAATATCTGACTGGCAAGTTCCGGAGCAATCACCATCACCTTACCATTGATTGAAAATCCAACATCTGTCGATTGTATTACTGAACCAACTGTAACACCAAGGCAACTCACGGTTCTGATGTCAGTACCTTCTAGAATCATCAATTCAACTTCCCCCGATCTGCCCTCAGGCAATGCATGAAGTGGTAGCAGCATGGAATTCGTCACCGGTTCAATATGTCTGGAAATGGCAGGGATGATTTCGCCATCAGGGGTCGTTTCAGGGTACCCCAACAATCGATCGATGGCAGATTCCAGATCATCTGTCAATGCATGTTCAAGACGACAGGCTGCAGCTTTCACATCACCCTTGTAATCAATCATTCGAATCAAAAATACTTCCATCAAGCATTCTCTGCGCTTGATACTAGCAGCCGCCGCAAGTCCTTGTTCTGTTAATGTCGACCCACGATATGGAATGTGATACAAGATTCCTTTTCCCGCCAAGCGTTGAATCATTTCACTACTCGATGCTTGACTCACACCCATTTCTGCAGCAATTCGACTGTTTCGAATTGGTTTTTGTGGGTCTTCAGCATAAAATTCGTACAGTTTTTTGAGGTACATCTCCTCAAATTCCTTAATCGGATCATCCAAAATAATCACCCCTGTAAAGCACGGAATTCACATTTGCATGCAGGGCAACGGGCTCTAATTGGCCGTCGATCATATGGGACCTTTAGTTTCTGTTCACAATCGGGGCAGCGTATGACATCACCATTAGATGTAGATGTCTTTTCAGCTGTAATAACTGGCGTGGGTTCAGATTCAACAATCTCTTCAAATTCCTTGTCAACGTCACGCGACTCTGGTACTTCTTTCTGAGTAGATTCGACAGGGAATGTCTGGGTACAGGCAGGGCAGCGTGCAGGCCCACTGTATGAAGCCGGGACTCTGAGGCGCTGATCACAAGCTGGACAGGCGACCTCGACCTTTTCAATAATCTCCTTTTCGCGTGTTTTCTTCGGTTTCGCAACTCTCTCACCACGCTCTCGGCGTGAAAGTAGTGGCTCACCTGCGCGAGCACGCATGACCGTGCGGGTGACAAGTCCAATGAATAAACCAGCAAGCAAACCATACACAATTGACATCCAATCAAGGGCTGCTTCGGCTTCTGCAGATTCGTCGACTTGGGAAAGGAAAGAGGCGGTTCCTGTTGAATCTGAATGGGATGTGTGCCAAATCAAACGAATATCAACAACAGAACCTTCAGGCCATTCTGCTAAATTGATTGTTCCGGTGAAATTTTCACCAGAGTCAACTGCACTTACCACGTGGGTGCCAGATTGCGGCCACAATATTTGTCCATCTTGTTTGATATCGATAAGCATGATGTCACCAGCCAATGTATCGACATTACCTTCGTTGATCAATGAATAGGATATCGTTGCAGGCTCACCAGGGATTGGGGTAGGGGGGTTGACATAATGAATGATTACAGAAGGTATTGGATTTGGGTGTATCAAGCTCATCTCATCTTCAGCGAGGGTGGAAGATGTCCACGCAACCGGTGTTAGTTCCACCCATGCGTGAGAAGAAGATGTTGGCTGCCCTAAATTGTAATTTAGGGTCCTCTGCCCTGGTGAAAGTGAAATTTGAGTTGATATTTGAGCCATATCACCTGAGGCACCAGTGGTTCCCACCTCCAATAGCACAAGTCGACTTTCGCCAGCAGATAACGTGGTTGTTAGTTCAATAGAAAGTCCACCATCCAATGTCCAATCGATTGTGGATATACTCGCCTCCAATGACTGTGAGGGTTGAATATTGAGGATGGTGGTGCCTGATAAATCACTGGCTACCAAACTATCTTGGCTGACGACGCGCCACTCGATTTGTCGCTCCCCTGATACACTCGTGAGATATTGGGCACCCAATTCAAGACTGCTACCAACCTCGAGTGTCCGAGTTTCCAAAGACGACCATGGTGCCATATTATTTCCAGTTGAATCTCCCTCTCTAACTTCAAGGGTGCCCGTTCCAGAATAATCACCACCATTGTGGATTAGAATCGCGAGTGGAGCTAGATCACCAACATGGAATGGCCCTCCAGATACAGTGAGGCCATCACCACCTGCTCGCATCAGGTGCCCAGCCGACATATCATAGACATGAGATGTTGAAATAATCGAATCGGTGTGAATCCGTGAAGAATTCGATAAAGAACAACTGATTTCACCTGGACGAACATCCATATTGAGGATCCATGTTTGATTCGATAAGAATGGAATGGAGCTAGATTCGTTCAGAATCCCTACGCCTGATGGGAAACTACAGTATATCGTGCCGACAAACGTAGATTCACCTGTATTGTCAACTGAAATAGTCCAATTTATCGAATCACTGAGGTTTGGATTAACATGTTCGGGCGTCATTGTTAGAACTGGGCGTGGCAATGGGGGTGGGCCAATTATAATCGAAAGGGTGTCGGAATCGATTACTGACTGGTTATCCAATAAATCGATTGTGATCTGTTGAGTGCCTTCAAAAAATGGCCCAATGGTGAAATTTAACACATTTGTTGTCAATCCATCAATACTGATTAGTTGGGTTGAAAATGGTGAATTTAAATCTGAAATCGTAGCATTTCCCTGCCAAGCAACATCACCAGAATTGCTAGCGGTAGCAATCACCCAAGCATGATCACCATCGCGTAAGGTTGAATTCCCACTCGCCTCACCAGTATTGGCATCAACTGGGATGGCGATCCAACCATCTGAAGATTCTATAGAAACAATTGCAGGGGATAACTTTTGCACGAATATTTGGATCTGTG
>JAPKEY010000223.1 GCA_028821815.1 Candidatus Poseidoniales archaeon
CCAAATGGGTGATGAATGGACCACTTCTATCGACCTTGGTCAGGGGATGTATTGCTACAAATTGATTGTTGACGACAATTGGATATTTGATCCATCTGAGCCCTATCGCGGCTACTGTGATGATTTCGAGAACAGTATTGTTCGTGTCCCCGATGTATCCAAACCAATGTTCACGCACACCATCGAGAATGGAATACTGACCGTGTTGTGGCATGCTGGTATCGGTGGCGGCGCTCCAGAATCTACACCATTCGCTTTGGCAACTGGTCTGTGGGATGAAGAGACCTGGACTTGGGTCCTTGACCTCACAACCCTCCCCGTGGGGAAAAATACCCTCCACATCACTGGAGTGGATATTGATGGTAACACCGCCGAAGATATCCTTCTGCCATTTTGGAACGGGCCTCAGACTGATTTCGTTTGGGAAGATGCCCTCATCTACATGGTAATGTCCGATCGTTTTGTCAATGGCGATGAATCCAATGATCCCTCTCCAACCAATGCAACTCAGGGTGCCGACTGGATGGGTGGAGATTTTGCCGGTGTCACTCAAATGATTCAATCAGGATATTTTTCAGACATTGGCGTCAATGTATTGTGGTTGACACCATTCAATACTGCGGCTGATGGAACTGAAATTGCGAGTAATGGTCAGCATCAGGTTTCCGCTTATCATGGATATTGGCCAGTGGCAGCTCGAGAAATCGATGCACGCTTGGGAACAGAAGCCGAACTCCATGGGTTGATTGCGGCTGCACACGATGTAGGCATCCGTATTCTAGGTGACTTTGTGGTTAATCATGTTCACGAAAACCACCCCTATTTTACTGAAAACCCAGAATGGTTCAACGAGGGTTGCCTGTGTGGGGAAGAGAATTGTGGGTGGACTGAGAATCGCCTAGACTGCATGTTTCGCCCGTATATGCCCGATGTCAACTGGCGTGTCCGAAATGCCAGCGAGCAGTTCATCTCAGATGTGATGTGGTGGATGGAAAACTTCGACCTCGACGGCGGTCGCCTCGATGCGGTCAAGCACGTTGAAGATCTTGCAATTACCAATCTCGCAGTTCGAATCAATGAACGATTCGAAACCGCTGGAACTGATTATTATCTGAAAGGGGAGACTGCAATGGGATGGTCAGGCCATACATTAGAAGAAAATACCGAAGAATATGGCACCATCAACAACTACATCGGTCCGGATGGGCTTGATGGTCAGGCTGATTTCGTCCTCTATCATGCTGTGGTAGACAACGTGTTTACATCGGGTGACATGGACTATCAACACCTCGATTATTGGACCGCCCGAAGTCAAGATCAGTATGTCGATGGGGCGACGATGGTTCCATTTGTTGGCAGCCATGATGTACCTCGATTCGTAAGTCGTGCTGACACTGGAACATCCGATGCTTGGAATCAGTGGGAAGAAGATGGATTGCCCGGTCAGCCAGGTACTGTTGACCCCTATCAGGCCGCTTTACAGGCCTACACTTGGTTGCTTACCACACCGGGTGCTGCAGCCATCTACCAAGGTGATGAGTATGGGGAATTCGGTGGTGCTGATCCCGACAACCGGCACATTCTCCGCGCTACCCCTGACCTCAATTCGAATGAGATTTCCCTCCTAGAGAACATTTCAACCATCGGCCAATTGAGAATGAATTCTGATGCGCTTCGCCGAGGCACCTATGCCTCCCTCGCCAACGGAACCGATACGATTGCTTGGTCGATGACAACAGAGACAGACCAAGCGGTGATTGCCCTAAATCGAGGTACTACAGATGCTGAATTCGATCTTGAACTGGATTGGGTTGCCAACGACACACTGAACGGTATTCCCATGGATACAGAGCACCAGTTTACGCTTGGCCCCCATAGTGTGGCCATCTTCCTCATGACTGATTCGCTACAAATCAATGAGACACGAGAACCAGACGGACATTGTCTCAACGTCGACAATCTAACCGTCAATTCTACCTTCTACGTCACTCTTGATCTCGTGAACATCTGCGATAAGGGCATTCACTACCCTGGCGTTAACGCGACTACTGACAACTTGCTTGTCAGCGGTTTCTCTGGGATGGTTGAATGGTATTACGTCCTCTTCGCAAATACATCCTACAACCATTCTTGGCAACTCATCTTGGATGAAAATATCACAAATGGAACGGAAATCACACTTACCTTTGAGGCGACCATCCTGAACTGTGGTGAGCAAGATAACTGGCATGATTGTCCA
>JAPKEY010000036.1 GCA_028821815.1 Candidatus Poseidoniales archaeon
CCAAACTGTACTCGATGTCAATGTTCAACCCGGCGCCCCTCTCACCTTCGAATTAACAGTTTCACTATCCAATGTGACTGCGGATGAAACCCTTGAGATAACCCCTTTGCTGCAAGACCAATTTGGAAATGGGTGGATCCCCAACATACCCTTCACCAATTGGGTTGTACCTGATGGTGTTGGTATTTCCTTGCCGAACGATGGCACCCCTCCCGTTCTCACACCCGGTCCCGTTGGCACAATGACGGTATCCGTAGATTGGGATGAGTGGTCTGGTTCTATCTCATTTAATGTCACAAAGGGTGTTGCAGTCGACATCATTATTCAACACGAATATCCTACTGTTTCATCTGATGATTTGATTGATCTCTGTACTCGTTATATCGACCAACGTGGCAATACTTGGGGTGTCAATACAACTTGGTCGACATTTGGAGGTTTAGCCAATGACGCCCTGTCATCCTTCATGGGGGAGTGTGTTGTGTTCGATGCGGGATTGATTGGGGATTGGACCGTTGAAATTGATGATCAGAATGGTATGACTGACAGTTTGACACTAACCGTTGAGTCTGGAAGATTAGCCCAAATCACCCTCGGAAATCTGGCTACTGAGATGCATATTGGGGATTTTTATCTGTTGGAAGCAGCCGGTTTTGATGCGGCAGGAAACTCTGTAACGGTTGATGGTTGGAATTGGTCAGTCACAGATGGCCCAAGTACTGATCCCATCGTCCCCGATGGGGATGGAATCACTTTCGTACCAGATCGTGTTGGTCAACACACAATCCAAGTTATGGCTGCAGGACGTGTTCAAGCCATTGATGTCGAAGTTCATTCTGGTATACCAATCGCACTTGAGATTGAAATTATTAATGGATTTGTAGGTTCATCACCAATCATTGTCACCGGGTCATCACTTGAATTAATCCTCTATGGAATCGATGAAAATGGTAATCGTAACCCTGTCGATGTTCCCATTGAAGATTGGTTTATACTCAATGATTTTGGGACTATTGAAAATGCCAGTGCTGGTGGTACTGGCCATTACATATACACCTCACATGGCATCGGTGATGTCAGTATCACCGTCTTTTTGGATCAAGCTCAGGGAGCCCTCATCGTACATGTATTGGAGGGCCCTCTCGATTATCTTGGGGTCATACTTCCTCCTGAAGGTGATCAAGGGACCTCGGTTCATTTCGAAATCTCAGGGTATGACACTTCTGGAAATCCCGTGGTAATCCATCAATGCTCAGCCATTATTACGACGGATGTTGGTGACGCAGAATGCGATGAAAATGGCTGGAAACTAGATTTGGAAAAGCCGGGTGAACTGGTGGTCCATGCTCGAATTCAATCGTCAAGTGGTAGTTCTGCTGAAGGAAGTGATTTCATCACTATACATTCGACTTGGTTTGGATGGGGTGACAATACACAGGTCATCATTGTGAGCAGTGTCCTAATTATCATCTTGATTTCAGCAATCCTAGTTACATTGTTTAAGCATCTTGGGTCTCGAATTGATGAGGAAATAGAGTTGATTCGTGAAGAAAATAGTGTAAATAAAGATGCAGATGATTTACCTCCGCCCCCACTTGAACCGATTGATATCGGAGGCGTACTTCCACCACCTCCCCAGATTACAGCACCTATTCAACCTAAAATCCCCTTACCAGCCCCGGTGATTCAACCAGTTGTGACCCAAACCCCTCCCCCACTCCAATCGGTTGTTCCTGAACCAATCCCATCAGCCCCCGTTGACCCATTCGCAGCCCTTCAACCAGTGGTTGAACCTGTACCTGAACAGCACATACCTATGGGAAATGTGGAGGAAGATTGGGCTACACCTGAACCTGAGGCTAAACCTGAACCTGAACCACAGGTGCTGGCTGACGATGAATGGGGTGAAATGGCAGGTGATTGGGATGATGCAGGAGACTCACTCACTACTGTGGCTGCAACATTTGCACAAATTCAGCATGAGAACCGGCGTGGAGATGGTCCCCGGGATGTTGCGGAACAAACACTTCGACCCTTACCTGGTACTACCGCCGGTGAGGATGGTTGGTACTTTGATCGAGAAGGACGCCCCTCGCAATGGTATCACACCGGCGAGAATGGTTGGTCTCAGGAATAACGTTCCTCGTCATTGGGGAAATCTTGGCTTCGAACATCGGTGATGTATTCTTCTACCGCTTTGGTCATCTCGTCGTAGAGGTTCAGATATCGGCGCAAGAAGCGCGGATTAAACTCGTGAGTGAGTCCAATCAAATCGTGAATCACCAATACCTGTCCATCCACATCAGATCCTGCACCGATGCCGATTGTCGGAATGTTGACCGCGGCTGTAACCTTGGTCGCTAAGTCGGCTGGAATTTTCTCTAGGACGATGGCGAAACAACCAGCCGCTTCGAGGAGTTTGGCATCTTCAATCAACTTGGTCGCTTCCTCTTCCTCGCGTGCGCGGACAGAATATGTGCCAAATTTGTAGATGGATTGAGGGGTGAGGCCGAGATGCCCCATGACTGGAATACCTGCTGTTAGAATGCGCTCGATAGATTCCACTACCTCAGCGCCCCCTTCCAGTTTGACAGCATGAGAACCACTCTCTTTCATGATTCGGATTGCACTGTTCAAAGCCCGTCGAGAATCGCCTTGGTAACTGCCGAATGGCATGTCACAAACGATAAGTGCACGATTCACGCCTTTGACAACACATTGGGCGTGGTAGATCATCTGGTCGAGTGTGATGGGCACGGTGGTGTCGTTGCCCGCCATCACATTGGATGCCGAATCACCGACTAGAATAGCATCGATTCCAGCGGCATCTAGAATACGTGCCATCGAGAAATCGTAAGCAGTCAGCATGGTGATTTTTTCACCTGCGTTCTTCATCTCCTGTAAGGTATTCGTGGTAATTTTCATCGCTTTGCCTGCAATCGACATCGTGACCCTCCGAGATTGCGAGAAGCGCATCTCCCTTCAAGGGCTCGGCGGTCAAAACAGACCTATTCCTGCTCATCAAAGCTATCTTCTATGCCCTGTAGGAATTCATCGACATCAATGATCCCATTACCATTGATGTCAATTTCATGGAACATATTTCGAACGTGGAATGCATCATAATGTGGTGCAAGTATTCTCATAGCATTCACAAATTCACCTTCTGTTAAATGGTCTGGGTGTGATTTGTCTGCGGCGGTATGGAACACTAACCACCGTTTCTCGCGGTCATGTTGGTCTGTATTCGTGAATTCAGTTCTTACAGTCCTCCAAGGTGTGAGTTTAGGATGCGCGCGTGATTTACCGTATGAATAGTAGGTCACCAATCCAATCGCACAACAGACCGCAGCGCCTATGATTGCTTTTTCACCCATCAAATAGACCAATGTCGAACCCCCGATAATACCCATTATTTGGAAGAATGGAAATAGGGGGGATTTCCATTCAGGATTATACCAATAATGTGTAGTAGCAGCTCTTCTGAGTACAATCACTGCTGCATTGATAATAATGAAAATCATGATTTGAAATCCAGAAGCCAATTTTGCAACATCGTGCACAGGTAGGACCAGAATCGATACAGCCATTGCTAGACCTGTTCCGAAAATGGCCAAATGTGGTGTCTCATATTTCGGATGAACATTCTCAAGAGGTTCAGGCAATAGGTTGTCTCTTGCCATCGCGAAAGGATATCGCGATGCTGCCATGATACCTGCGAGTGCCATCGAAGTCATCGTAATGACAGCCAAGACTGCAGCAATAATACCCACAACCTTTCCACCAACTGCATTTGCAAACACGTAGATGGGATCCTCTCTAGCCCCGCCGCTTGTCGTTTCATAACTTACAGGGTCTACTGCAGCCATCATAATGTAGGCAATTCCTGCATAAAGAAGTGTACTGATGAGTAGAGAGATGAGAATTCCCGAGGGTATATTCTTGCTTGGTTGTTTGATCTCTTCGGCAATTGCTGCAATCTTTGTAACTCCAGAATAGGAGACAAAGACAAGTGCTGCCGTGCCTGCAACCGATTCCCATCCACCAGGATATGCATCTTTTCCTATTGGGCGATTCCAATCCATCTCCATAGTCAAGAGTGCCCAAATGCTAATGATGACAAGGAATCCAACCGCCGCCGTAACAATAGGTGCCTGAATCTTCTTGATTTTTTTGACTCCCATTATGTTGATGCCGACAATCACCACTAGAAGAATTAAAGCCGCGATTTCAACATCGATTGGGATTCCAAACAAGTCTTCAAACACCCACAGATAGGCCTTGAATCCAATCAATGCAAACGCTGCTTTGAGAAGGAATGTAGCCCACAAACCCAATCCCGAGATGGTGCCGAGTAAGGGCCCATACGTCCGCTCAATGAAGACATATGAGCCACCTGATGTAGGCATGGCTGTAGCCAATTCTGATTTTGAGATTGCACCAGGAAGCACGACCAAAGCAGCCACGACATAGGCCAGCCAGATTCCGGGGCCCCCCATGTCGAGCATTGCCAAAGCCGGCAAGACAAACAGTCCTGAACCCAACATCGCCGAGAGAGATATGATGACGACAGAGACAACACCTAGGTTCCGTTCTAGAGTATTGCTGACCAACTCAATCGGCCTGTACACAAAGTCAATCAGCATGGATGGTTTGATTGGTTGCATCAATAGTTCGGCTTTGAGTCAAGCATAAGATACTACGTATCTTAATCGTTTAACTAGGGTGCTTTAGCGATTACCTTCATTTCCACGGCAATGGGTGTGGGTAGTGCTTGGATCGCCAATGTGGTCCGAGTGGCCTGAATTTCTTCGAAATGTTTGGCATAGACCTTGTTGTATCCCTTGAAATCCCGTTTCATGTCAACCAAAAACGTCGTGATATCAATGATATCATCCAATTCCGCATCACAGGCTTCCATGATAATTCGAATATTTTCGATACAGGCTTCTGTTTGCGCCTCAATATCGTAATCCAAAGGATTCCCCTTGTCATCTTCAATCGGTCCACCCGGGATGGTGTTGTCTGTCGGATTACGGGGACCAACTCCAGAAATGAACAGTAATTTACCCACCCGTCGAGCATGAGGGTATGCCCCAACTGCCTTTGGTGCATTTTCAGCAATAATCGCTCCATCCTTGTTCAGCATTTTACTGACTTTTTTCCGAGCAACGATTCCACCGGCAAGACCCCCCACTGGTCCAGCGATTACGGTACCAGCAGCAACCCCCAGTGCACCACTTGCATGAGAGACTACAGTAGATCCATATTCGTCATACAAATCTTCAGCGTATTCGAGAGGATTTTTCCAATCCCAATCTTCTTCTGTTGGCCTTTCGGCTTCATCTAAAGGGCCGTCCACGCCCCCGGATGCCTGCATATCTCCGGTGCCAGTGGTGAGGACATTTCGGTCACCACGATAGATTTCAACATCGTCTTCGTCGAATTCTTTGTCACCCACTGAACCCTTGGATGGTGTGAGTTGAATGACCGCTCCACCACTACCATGAAGCGCAGCATAAGCCAAGACTTCGCCATCGTAGTTGTTGTGTTGACCCATGGTTGCCGCCATCCACCAAGCTGGCTTGTAGGCGACTACTTTCTGCACACGAATTTGTCCGTGAATGTCACGACTCAATTGACTGAGGTCCTCCAATCTTCCTTTCTCAAAGAACTCGAGAATTTTCCGATTCCATTCCTCATCTTTTGCCGAGTGAATCCGATCATTTTCAGGTTCTACATGTTTGGTAAACATGCGATTAGAAAGGCTTGATACTGCGACAATGACAGCTTTCTTTCCTTGGGCTTTCAGCGCATCTCTTGCCGCCTTGCCAAGAACGATGGTTTCTGCACGGTTCGCATACATATTGCTCGAAACGATGCAGGCGGGAATTCGATTGTCGGGGTTGAGTAGACTCAATGCCACAACAGAACCTGTGTCGATGGGAAATCCATGATAAGAAACTGTACGCGAGTGTAATCCCCTAGATTCTGCTGCATCTCTGTAGGCGTTTCCAAACTCAGTATCCATTTTGAATTTGTATGGCATTGAACCTAGGAAGTGGAAATCATCGTCGACGTGGACCCATTCCGGTTCGGGTTGCACTTGGAATTGATGCCCGACAATGCTAGGCCATGTGGTCGAGTAGACGATGATTACATCGGCATCACTCTCTTCAATTCGCCTCCGACACTCATCATATGCAGCACGAAGTTCACCCCAACCCTTGTTTTGGTCGGGGGCGAGAAGTGGATGGGGGTGGGGTGGAACGTATAGTCCGAATAGCACTGGGTCATCGCTCACAGAACCATCTCCCGTGTTTCTTCATCAGGATCCCAGCAGGCGACGACATTGCCGGTGCCGATAACTGATTGATAGCCATAAATTTCAGCAGGATAATTCGGCATTCCCATCGCAGCCATCATCCAAGTGAGTCCCCCTCCTTCGGTTTCAGCCATCGTTTGTTCCGTAAATTCAGGCATTAAATCGATAAATTCTTGCATTTTTCCTTCTCGCATGAGATCGATTACCTTCATGTCCCAAACGTATTGGCTGTGATTGTAGATATGTTCACGACTCATGTCCTCTGGGAGCGGTGCTTCGGTCGTGAAATGACGGTGTGAGAGGCTGTGGCTGGCAATCAAAACGACACGTTTACCACTTTCTTCAATCGCCTTGCGACAAGCGTCACCCAGAGCTTGGGCTTGCTCATTCATGACTTCGACTGAATAGTAGTGCCGATTTCGATTGCTGCTCACTGTGACGATTGGTTTGTCCCAATCTGGATTCAATAGGTGACAAGATGTGATGGTGCCATAATCAACACGGAAATCTGGATTGCGCATCATTTTTGTAATGATGCCTGCTTCTCCAGCAATCTCACACATCTTCTCTGACAACTCGACATCAACTTTGAGATTGTAGTGATAGCGGAATAGGTTCGGGAAGATTGGGTCTACTGAGAGTGATTTGAATGAATCACATCCAAGGAAATGAGTGCCAATGTAGGTCTGCCAATGTGGGGTCAGGATGACGATTGCATCATATTCGATTGTCTTCAGTTTACGCGCTAATCTTGCGTACCCCCAGCGTAGTGTCTCCCAACCACCTTCGCTGGTAGGCTCGTTCTCATCTGGGTTATCTGCATAGACCAGATGAGGGGGGTGCGGAGCAAGGCAGCCGAGAACGATTTCCCCCTTTATCATCATGCCTTCCAAAGGAAGACGGCATTTGAAACAATGCCCGAGGTAATCGTCATAGGATGGCGCCCTCGCCTCGGGTCAATGAAGTGGGAGAAACCCCCCCGCGCTCTTTTTGCGATACCCCCCCTTGTTGGCTTATTATCGGCGATTATCGGCTTCCAATTGGCACCAAATATTGAACTTGAGGACAAAATGTTGGATGATCTTTCACCCTTAATTCTATCTTGGTTGACACTCATTCTTTTTGCTTCGATTCTCATGTTTAGAATCCCAACTGAATGGGGAGAACCGAAAGAAATGCGTTATGGGGTAATGGCAGGTATAATCGTCGTTTTCCTTCCACAAATATGCGGTTTGGCTTTGCTTATGTGTTCGTTATGGTTCCTCGCTGTCATTGGTGGTTGGGTCTTCGTATCCACATATCAATGGAAATACGAAGTTCAACCATTCAGAACTGGATTGTGGTTGGGTGTTGGTGGCTTGACGGGCATGTTCATGGGTGCTTGGGCGATGAGCGTCATTTTCAATGTTTGACACAGATGTTGATGGCTTCGGAAAAGAACCCAAGACTCCAGCGTCCACCTTCTCGTCCAACACCACTGTTTTTCACGCCACCAAAGGGAACTCGTAAGTCTCGGTGTAACCAGCAGTTGACCCAAATCATTCCTGAATCGATTTGTTCTGCCATTGCACTCCCTGCCTCAATATCCGCAGTCCATATTGAGCCTGCCAATCCGTAGTCCGTCATGTTGGCAATTTCAATCGCTTCTTCATCGTCAGAAAAGGGATGCAATGTGACGACAGGCCCGAAAATTTCCTCAGTGGAACATCGACTATCGGGAGCAAGACCATCGATCACGGTGGGAGATACCCAATATCCGTTCTCAAATGCCTGAGGAATTCCAACCGGGGCACCTCCACCACACAATATGTCTCCACCTTCTTCTTCTGCAAGGTCAATGTAAGACAATACTTTGTCACGATGGGCCGCTGAAATCAATGCACCAAGTTCGGTTCCTTCATCCGCAGGGTCACCAACAACCATGTTCGCCACCGCATTGAGAAAAGCCTCAACAAAGGTGTCGTAAATTGATTCATGGATGAGAATTCTTGAACCGCACAGACAGACTTGACCTTGATTCAGGAAAGATGCACGCACAATACCGTGTATCATATTCTCAATATCAACATCTGCACGAATAATTGTTGCATTTTTTCCACCGAGTTCTAAACTCAGTTTCTTGAATCCGGAGGATGCGGATTTGGCCACTTCTCTGCCAGTGGTAGTTCCACCTGTGAACGAAATGAGGTTGACATCGGGGTGAGATGTGAGAGGTGCCCCCGCATCTATTCCATTGCCATGAACTAGATTGAATACACCTCTTGGCAATCCAACATCTTCGATGACTTCCGCAAGCAGCGATGCGGTCATCGGTGTCATTTCAGACGGTTTGGCAACCACAGTATTGCCCATCAGTAAGGCGGGTGCAACTTTCCATGACAATAGATACAGAGGTAGATTCCAAGGGGTAATCAAACCTGCCACACCGACCGGTTTGTAGACAACTCGATTGGTCGCATCACTCATCTCGAAAACTTCAGATTCAAATTCACGTCCTTGCTCAGCGAAGAAGCGAAAATTGGCGACCGATCGTGCTGCATCGACTGAACGTGCCAGAGAAATCGGTTTGCCCGTATCCAGACTTTCGAGTTGAGCCACTTCTTCTGCGCGTTCCTCGAGAGCGCCAGCAATAGTGTCCAACCAATCCGCCCGTTCTGCAATGCTGAGGTTTGCCCAATTATCGGCAGCATCCAAAGCGGCCTCAACAGCGGCATCAATATCTTCGCTTGAAGAGCAAGGGATGCGTGCAATATGAGCGCCGTTAGCTGGAGAATAATCTTCAATCCAATGTTCACAATTTGCGGGCCGCCATTCCCCATTGATGAAATTGGAAAGTTCAGTAATATCACTCATGGCTACCCTCTCCAGAGAATGGGTTGGAGTACTTACGCCAATCATAGTACCAACGATCTGAATTTGGATCCCATTCGTCCCATGTGACCACCTGTTCTAATTTTTCAAGCCGATTTGGTGGTACGACACCTGGGACGATGAATGCCTTTTGGCGATGGAGTGGGTATGGGTTTCTCAATTCGATTCCAAGAACACCAAGCACTGCGCGAGCAACGTACCAAGTGGCCTGTGAATTCCATCCATGTGCGATTTTGATGACGATGCCGAGGCCTAGGGGGAAGTCTTCGTGAATGATGGAAAGACCGAGTAAACCATCAGCACCTTCTTTGGCTAAAACTGTGCCATTACCTGCCTTGATGGCGGTTGAGTCAAGCCGATTGAATCCACCGATCAAATCAGGAAATTTGCACATCGAATCCCAGATCCAATCCTCATCTTTTTCACGAGCCAAACCAGCAAACATCACTGCGAGTTCGTTGACCGTATTGGATACCGTTGGCAAACCACACCCATCCTTTGAGACACGTTTTGGTTCCCAATGGGGCTCACCCAAGAATCGTCGAAGGACGTTGAGATAAAGGGGGAACCAATCTGATTGTGGCAATGTGTAACCTGCACGGTTGATGCCCAAAAGGCGTAGTGCTCGAAGAATAGCAGCATGTTCACCCGAACAAGTATGGAACCAACGCCGAGGTCGTCGTACCTGCCGACCAAATTGAATGAGTGGTACGTCGAGGGGGCATTGCATCAAACCCCATTCGGATTCGGTCAGAATCGATTGTGCTGCTGCGACGTGTTCGGTATCGCCATTGTGGGATGAACAGGCAATCGCTTTCTGCTCGTCAGTCAGTTCGGAATCGAGGATGTCAACGAATGATTTCATCAATAGTGGTTTCATCATACTTCGCCCATAACAGAGGACGTTTCCACCGAATGAATGTATCACTTCTGAGCCATGCGCCCAAGCGATGGCACCGTGTATTGTATTCTCGGACACATCATTACGTCTGAAGTCCACGAGTGGTTCCCATTCCACTTCACGACCGGTGGCAATGCCCTTGGCACCATCGGAAATCGGCGAGGTTGGATACACCGCTGAACCCGGTCTTCCAGGTTCAACCGATGAAGGTCGATGTTCACTCATGCTACCTCACTCCCGTTGACGAGGGGAACGACCTTGTCCATGAATGCGCGCATGTCACGACAGATGCGAGCAGAGTCGTGTCTAAGGAAGTCAAACCACAACATTAGGCGGTCGTCAGGGTGGAATCTTTCACGGATTTGTGCAGCAACTTCAGTTGCATTTCCAATGATTGCATTGTTTGCAGCCTTGGATACTTTAGCGGGATCGAGCGTACCTTCCAATGCTGCCCAGTATGATGACAATGCACCTTCGGACTCAGTTTGTGCCGCCGCTGTTTTCTCGTCTTCACTCAATCCTTCTTCCTCATTCAGGAAGACCATGACTGTACGCGGCATCATTCTGCGTTCCCATTCACCTAGATAGGCCTCTTTCATCCTCTGATGTGTTGATTCAATAATCTCGGGCTGTGTGATGCTGAGATTGAATACCTGCACTGGCATGAACGTATTCACGTGCTCCTGCAATGCCGGTTCATGGCTGCCGATGACCAGGTTCACACCCGAGCGGTCCCATTCTTGAGGGATTGATTTGATTTCCTCAAATTCATATCTTCGAGGGATTTCGATTTCT
>JAPKEY010000224.1 GCA_028821815.1 Candidatus Poseidoniales archaeon
CCATCTCTCCAGTCTCATGATACCGCATGAGCGCTTCATGGTGGACGAGCGCCAACGGATGAATGCCCACTTCTGCTGAGAGAATGAATTCAATTCGAGCCAGGCCGACACCATCGACAGGTAGCATTGAATCCGCTAGAGATTTGGTTGGGAATCCAACGTTGAGTTTGAGTTTGGTTCGCAGTGGAACATCTGTATTGATTTCGATAGTCTCAATGTCGAATGGATGGATTCCATCCAGCAACAATCCTTCGTCACCCTCAGCACAGGTTCCAGTCACTTCCATTCCTTCTTCGAGCACGCGGAGTGCATCGATACAGCCGACGATGGCAGGGATGCCAAATTCTCGTGCAATAATCGCAGCGTGGCTGGTTCGGCCACCCTTGCGTGTGACAATGAGTGATGATTGCTTCATCAACGGCTCCCAATCGGGCGTGGTCATCTCGGTGACCAACACATCGCCTGGCTCAAACACCCGCTCTTCCCAAGAGATGCCCTCCATGGCCTCACCTTCAGCGAGGCGATCGCGTAGAACCCTCTTGCGACGAATCACATCTTCATAGTCCGCATAGACACGAACTTTGCCGACCCCGATTCTCTCTCCGACGGCATGGCCAGTGGCGAGAACTTTGCCCTTACGCTGTAAATTAGTCATCAATTCCGTAGCCATTACATATCGAATGAGGACATTTTTTCGCTCGGTTCCATGAACGGTTTCGGGTCGGGCTTGAACGATGAATAGTTCACCTGAAAGCCCATCTTTGGCCCATTCGATGTCCATGGGGCGCCCGTAATGTTGTTCGATTCGAATGCCCATCCCCGCCAATGCGAGGACTTCTTTGTTCTCCAAAGACCAAGTTCGCCTCTCATCCAATCCGACGTCAATGATTTCTGTGTCGGACCGACCGCTGGTTGCGTAGATCATTCGATGTTCCTTCTGTCCCATGTGACGATTAACAATGGCATGTTTTTTCTTTAACAGACCTGCTTTCCAGACAAGGAAACTGTCGGGTGAGACCGTGCCTTGAACCAGTAATTCACCGAGCCCGTAAGCAGATGAAATGTGGATGACACCATCGTGGCCTGAATCCGGATCGAGTGTGAACATCACACCCGAGCATGCGAGGTCACTTCGAACCATCTTCATGATGACAACAGCCAAGGAGGCATTGAGTGGATCCATGTCTCTGTCAATCTGATATGCAACCGCTCGTTCTGTGAATAGGCTGGCCACACATCGCTTCCAATGTAGGACTACACTCTCAGTACCGTGCACGTTGAGGAAGGATTCGTATTGACCGGCAAAGGAGGCTTCTGCTGAATCCTCCACAGTCGCTGAGGAGCGAACGGCAACATCGACACCAGGACCATATTCTTCACACAATTCTTCGTAACCCAAACCAATCGCTTCTGCAATGTGTTCTGGGACCTCAGAATCTTCTATCAATGCACGAACCAGTGCGGTACGTGCATGCATTTCGAGATGGTCGCTGGTATCTGCTGCTTCAAAACAGGTTGTAATGGCCTCGCGTAGCGTTTTACAGATTACGGCTTTCTCCCGCAATCCAGGCATATCTTCAGCTTCAGAGACTCCCATCCACGAACCTTCAGCAACCGGCGTATCGACAAAATCAGAGTAGGCATTTACAGTAACTGTGAATCCATTTGGAACCTGAACTCCATTCTCATGCAGAGCTTGGAACATTTCTCCGAGTGACGCCCCCTTGCCTCCAACTTCACTGACATTTTCCATATTTGATTCTGCGAACCATCGTAGCATCCTCTCATTATTCACGTGAAACCCCCCGTGAGGCCTAAGCCTCGGGCTCATTGACGCCTATACAGTTAATGAACAAAGTGTAGAATCTACACTTACGTTTTTATCGATTTCAATCAAAGAACCTTGACACCATCTGGCCATAACACGAGAATCAGGGTTTTTTCGCGGGTTTTTGGGTTATGTTCAGAGTTTGGATCCATCCACACGATGGAACCCTTCGGATAGGTTCCAAATTTATCGTAGACTTCACCTTCTAAGACAAGGTAGACTTCACCACCAGGGTGCATATGTGGTTGGAACGCCTCGACTTCGACTTCGGCGTCGGCATCGTACAGCACCAGAGATGTGGAATCCTCGCGCGCGATGCGACCGAGGCGTACACCAGTACAGAAGTCCTTACATCGGATGTTTTCCT
>JAPKEY010000225.1 GCA_028821815.1 Candidatus Poseidoniales archaeon
CAGTGGAAATACCGTCTGCTGGGGTGGAAACTCATACGGACAACTCGGAAATAACCAGACCAGTTCTTCAAGTCCTCCAGTGTATGTTGAATTCCCGAGCGGTGTACTTGCGACTTCAATTTCCGCAGGACAGGATCATAGTTGCGCCATCATGGACAATGGTTCAGCGATGTGTTGGGGATGGAATGACATGGGTAAAATGGGGGTTGGATGGGCAGACCGTTGGGCGGATGGTGAAGAACCTGCGGGTTGTTTCGATGACCCTGACAATCATACTGAAGCCGAGTGTGATATCATGGCCGGTATATCCCTGCCTACTCTTGTAGCCACACCAATTGGTAGGACTGTTACTTCGATCTCGGCTGGAGCATGGGGTACATGCCTAACCTTGGACAACGGCTCTCTAATGTGCGTTGGAGATTTGCCAAGTGATTCTAATTATGAAGAAACTGGTGGCCCTGGTACGCTGTCATACATTCTACTGCCAAGCGCGGTAAATGCAACTTTTGTATCCGCCTCTTATGATTCCGTCTGTGTCCTTGTCGATGCAGGGGATGTCTATTGTTTTGGATGGCTTGCAAATAATGGTAGTTTGACTACCTCGCACACCTCGCAAACTGGATTGGTGTCTCTACCTAATGGAACACTTGCGTTGGCAATTTCCACAGGTGGTGCTGGTTGGGATGCATGTGCAATGCTAGATAATTTGCAAACCGTCTGCTGGGGAGATAATCGCCCACTCCAAGTCATTTGGGAAGAGTTTGGAGGGGTACCCGCTGAACGTGTTGTGACTTCAATCGCAGTTGGTCACTCACACACCTGTATCGTCTTGGATAACGGCTCAGCCATGTGCTCAGGATGGAATAGGCATGGACAAATGGGCATGGGCGAATTTGGAGAAGATACTTCAAGTTCTAATCACGCATGGGAACCGGATTATGTTGCTGGAACATTCCTCTGGCAGAATTGTGACTTTGACGGCGATGGCGTTCCAGATTCAGTAGATGTATTCCCAACAGATCCTTCGGAATGGAGTGATTTTGATGGTGATGGAATTGGTGATAATGCTGATCTCGATGACGACAATGATGGAGAACCAGATCTCACAGATTGGGCTCCGCTCGATCCAACAGAAACAGCAGATACCGATGGAGATGGGGTCGGTGATAACGCAGATGTCTTCCCTAATGACCCGACTCAATCAATAGATTCTGATGGCGATGGCTATGGTGATGACCCGAATGGTACTAACGGTGATCAATTCCCTGATGACCCAAGTGAATGGTTTGACTCTGACGGTGATGGCGTAGGCGACAATAGCGACCCAGCACCTAATGATCCCAACCTTCCCTCTCCAGAAGAATCTGAAAGTCAGCCCGAAGAGATAGTGGGTGTCCCTGGTTTCGGATTCATACTCGCTTTCTGTTCATTAGTGATGATGGCAATTTTCAAGTCAGAAAGATATTGAATATTCAAATCTGTACTCAAAGCGTTTGCATCTAACTAGCAAACAAAGTAATGTGCGAAGGTGGTGGACGTTGGGGGATTTGAACCCCCGGCATCTTCGTTGCAAACGAAGCACTCTTCCAACTGAGCTAAACGCCCCTCATTCCCTGCGGTAGGCTTCTCCCTTTTGAGGATTCACACGCGGTCGATTGTTGCATCCCTGTCCGGTCCTACACCAACAGAGCTCACTGGAACTCCTAACAGAGTTTCCAATTTCGAAATGTAACTCTGTGCTGCAGAAGGTAGTCCGCTGAAACCAATTCCTTCAGAATTGCACTTGCGGGCAATTCACAGCAATACCTCAGTAGAAAGGCCAGGGAATCCGGGCATTGTGATATAAACTGGCTCACAAGACTCGAGATCAATAGCGCTGGATGGCATCTCTGTGATTTCCCTATCACCCATTCGATAGCCCACGCAAACTTTGATTTCTTCAAGACCACCGAGAACATCGAGTTTGGTCAGAGCGATTTCTGTAAAGCCATTGATTCGGTTAGCGTGACGCATTACTACGGCGTCAAACCAACCACAGCGGCGCTTTCGTCCAGTGGTAGTACCAAATTCACAGCCAACGGTACCCAAGTGGTCGCCATCAGCATCGAATAATTCGGTAGGCATGTGGCCATGTCCTACTCTTGTGATGTATGCCTTGGTAATTCCAATGACAGCCTCTACA
>JAPKEY010000037.1 GCA_028821815.1 Candidatus Poseidoniales archaeon
GACAATTGGTTCAACTTCCAACAAGATAGCATGACCAGCATTCCTTGGGTGACAGTGGTTGGAAATCATGAGAATGAACCGGGTTACGAATTTTCTCCATACGAACATCGCTTTGATTCAGACGGACAGATAGAATCCGAGATTTTTTGGTACAGCCGAAATGTTCCAGGTGTACACATGGTATTCATGTCGACTGAACATGATTACCAACCCGGTAGCACCCAGTATTCTTGGCTTGAACAGGATTTATCAGCAGTCAATCGAGATGTGACACCGTTCGTGATTATGTACGCCCACAAGCCAATGTATTCCAGTAACAGTTACCATGGCTCAGAAGTTGAATTACGTGATGCCTTGGAAGAACTCTATGTCACTCAAGGCGTTGATTTGGTAATTGCTGGACACGATCATTTCTATGAAAGAACATGGCCAGTTTCTGCAGAAACCATCCAAGATGAAAGCGACGGAATGCGGTTTGCAAGAGGAAGTGGGCCCATTCATCTGGTCATTGGAATCGCAGGTCGTTCAGCCTACGAAGAGTTGGATGAACCACAACCAGAATGGAGTGCGTATCGTGAGAACAGCACCTATGGATGGACACGATTGGTCTATGATGGAGATGCAAGAGAAATTTCATTCACACACTACAGAATAGATGGAACCATTGGTGATGAATTTATCCTGCAGGTATCTCCACTCGGAAGTGATTCTGATGACGGGTTTCTAGGTGTTCCTGGATTTGGTGCATCGTTGCCAATTTTGGCTATGTTTGGCGCTGCTATACGTCGGTTGCGTTGAAATATGGGCGACCAATCGCAGGCTTGCTTAGGCCCCTAGTGTAGCGGTCCATCATGTGGGGTTCTGGATCCCACGACCCTGGTTCGAATCCGGGGGGGCCTACTTCCGCTGCAATCAGACGAGGTCATTCGTCAGATTCGTGTATAATCCATTGGCGGGTTTCTTGATCACGTTTGTACCAGGTTCCACTATCTGCGGGTTCTTCCAACCATTCTTCGCCTTCATTCCAAACGCCATCCAAGTACGAATCTGGACCAGTGACCAAATCAAACAGGGTCTCAGAAGGAATTGCAGGTGAATGAATCTGAGGTGGTTTTTCCTTGCGCATCATGCTAAGGGCGAGTACCGAAAAAAGAGCAACCAACAAGGTGGCTGCAAGGGCGATTCCACCTTGCATCATCACAGAATTGGTTTGAGATTCGGTCTCTTTTCCGATGAATGAATCACAACCATCCGGAATGTTGTCCATGTCTTCATCGATGGCATCATCGTGACCATGACAGGCATCGGCGAAGTCGGCACGCCCATCTCCATCGGAATCAATCAATGAATCGCAACCGTCTACGATACCATCCGCATCCATATCGATGGTGTCATCAAAACCGGGACATTGGTCGTCGGCATCCGCAACATCATCGTAATCGCTGTCGATGAGGATATCACAGGCATCGGGATAGCCATCTGCATCCACATCGATATTGTCATCGTATCCAATGCAGCGTTCATCTCCATCCGAGACACCATCGCCGTCGGTATCTATGAGATCATCACAACCATCTGGCACCCCATCTGTATCCACATCGATGGTGTCATCCGAGCTTGGACATAGGTCAGCAGCATCGGAGATGCCGTCTCCATCTGCATCGCGTTGGCTGTCACTACAACCATCAGTGTAAACGGATTCACCTTCTGGTGTATTTGGGCAATAATCAGAATTGTCCATAATACCATCATTATCTGAATCTGTAGTACTGCCCACATCTCTCTGCTCCTCACTGCATCCATCTGTGAAAATATCGACATTTGAGGGTGTTCCTTGACAAAGGTCATCATCATCGTAAACACCATCTCCGTCAGTATCGAAAATTAGGTGCAGTAATCCGTTCATGGCCGTAGCAATTCGTGTGTCCCATCTAGCTGCATGCTCGCGCAACCCTGCCTCGTTGAAGTGAATTGTATCATAGCGCCAATCCGTTCCATTGAGGTCATCGGTATGTGGGCCGGCAAACGTCAGTGGATCCACATCGATAACTGCATCCTGTCCACCAACAACCCAACTCATCTTGACGGGGTCCCCATTGGGGACGAAACCGACTCGTGCGAGAAACCAAGGGATTTCTACACCGGTGTGCGCGCGGCTACCCAAAACCACAGCAGCCATCATCTCAGCATAATTTTCAGTCGTTGTTCCACCTGCATTGCTTTCGCCCTGATGCCAAAGAATCGCTCTTGCACCGCTGGGTTGCACTGCATCAAGAGCTTCGGTGATACGTGGAAAGAGGTCGTTTTCTGCAGGGACCCAGCGATCAACTTGTGTTCCACCATAACCAACAGACAAGAATCCGATTGGAACATCGTATCGATTGGCAAGCAAGTCTCCAAGCACCGGCCAAGGAGAACCACTATTCCCAGTGGCTGCAGGTTGCGGATCATGTCCAAAACGCCACCCGTCCGGCCCCCAAGTACTGACACGCGGGTCGGTGGGGGTCAGAGGGTACTCTCCATGATTGGCTGAATTGGATTGGCCTGCAACGATGAATACTTCTCCAACTCCAACTGGTTCGATGGTTAGAATGTCAAGTTGCTGACTATCATTCATCAAACGGAATTCGAGACGGTGCCACCCAGTGGGCACATCGAGAGTCCCGTAGAAATCGGAACCGATTGGAACTGCGACATGAATCCAAGCAGAGGGTGTCCCATTATCCAAAGAAGTGTGCCTTCCTTCAATCAAATCGATGGTATGTTCAGTTGAACCATAGACTGGGAATGTGCCCATACTGTATTCGTCCCTCTGGACGATTTGATGGGAGTCCGGGGATTCTAAGTCAACCATGAAACCCGTTGGTGTGGGCCCTGGATGGACCATTACTGTCAGAGTTTTGATTTCATAATCCCCGCAATTTTGAGAAAATGTCCAGTCAGGATTGCCTTCCGAATCGGGATTGTTTCCAATTCCAAGATCATCACCTGAACCACCACTGGCGTAACCCCATGCACTGTAAGAAAATAGGGTCTCTCCAGATTCATAATCATGAATTTGCATGCTACCGTACCCGGCCGTATCATCACCGCTTTGAATATCCCCATAATCAAACAACGAACCATCTGCATTGGGTACTCCGTAGCCGTTGTTAGCGGCGTAATTTGTACCCCAAAATTCGATTACACCAGTATCAATATCCCCCAAGCCAGTGAGATTGGGATGATTAGACTCCACTTGCACATCACTTAGCAGTTGCTTGAACTCGACTCCTGAAGCAAAGGTTGGAATACCAATTTCATCTGCATGCATAGTAAGGCTTGGGAATGAAACAAACACCCAGATTCGGTCTTCACCGGGCTTCTGCAATTCTAAATGGTATGCAACTCGATCAAAGGTGAAATCAATGGTCGCACTGTCATCAATTGAATAGGGAATTGAATCATCGTTGAACTTGCCATCATCCGGTATATTGAGTTGATACACAATCGTGTAATTGGCTGATTCAGAGACATCATTGCCAACCGATTCACGAATCGTCATATTGTGCGGAGTTAATTCCACATCCCCAAGGCCAGCCCATGGAACTGCAAGCAGTAAGAAGGTGAGCAGGAGGGCTGCGTTGCACGCGCGCATGTTAGGGGGGAGGTGTATTTCGCTATAATCGGTTGTGACTCAAAGCGTTGCATACGCACCTAAGATTGGGCCGGAGAAAAGTAATTGAAATACTCCCACGTGGATTTGATTGATGATGAACTTGCTAGCCATCGTTTACGGTTTAGCTTTCATTTTGATTGGGATTTCCCATTTCAAAGAACCACAGAAATTTGTTGAAATTATTCCTGCTTTCCTGCCTTTTCCACTCATGCTTGTTTACATTTCAGGTGGAATGGAAATTGCAGGTGGAATGGCAATTATTTATCCTGAAACCAGAATAATTGCCGGAAGATTGATTGCTTTGTTTCTAATTGGAGTTTATCCAGCAAATCTCTACATGTGGACCCACGATATTGGGTTCAACGGGACAGTATTTACAACTCCCCAGCACATGCTTCGATTGTTAGCACAATTGTTACTCATCATTGCGGCACTCTACCTCTCTGGTGACTTGGATTACAGTGAAAATTCAGCCTAGCCATCTTGTTTGCAACACAGCGGTGAAACACCCGCTTATAGCCAAGTAAGATATTCAGATTGGGGCATGTTAAGCTCAGAGGAATTGGGCCAATCAAGCAATTGTGCGAAAAACACAAGCGCGCTCTGATTTGTTAGACTCTTGACGATTTCGATATCTGTGTTGTTGACACATCCATAAAAATCACAACCAATAGGGGCAAAGTGGTAATGGCCAACTGCAGTGAACACACCATATTGAGTTAGATTTTCATCGAGGTCACCTACAATCCCATTAACCATGGTCAGATTCGTAGTTTCATCGACATCTCCGGTCAATATTAAAATTGGATTATCGACGTTCGAAACTCCATCTTCAAGCACGAAACCTGTCCATGGTGCAAGACCAATTGTCCCCCATATTCGATTATCAGACAAATCAATCTCAACTGCGTCTGGATGCAAAGAAAGCCAATGATCACGCATGCTGCAATGATGACTGTAGCCTTCATCACAGTGAGTTGTCAAATCATCGATAAGAATGGTGGCACCTGATGCTACCAAAGAGGTATAGCCACCACCTGAATGCCCCATTACCGCATAACCATCATCTGGAATGGTGCAACCACTGAACTGCCCATCGCCCTGTGATTGATTGGAAATCCAATCAAAAGCATCACGAATATCAATTGGACGACGAAGTAGAGTGATGGGTAACGCTTCGGCGTCAAAATTCTGAAAGTGGTCACCTGCATGATCAGGTGCTACGACAATGAAACCGTGGCTGGTTAGATATTCAGTGAGGAAGGCAGACATCCATCTCAAACCGGAACCGGTACCATGACTGTACAAAATGACTGGGTGAGATTCGCTACAATCTGGTATGGCATCTTCCCAGGCATTACCTGGCCACACTCGATCGTAAATGACTTGTTCACCTTCATCATCTGAAGTTGGGTACCATACCTGAACTGTCAATTCAATATCAGTTGATGAAATAAAGGTTAATTCTTGAGTACCAACCGTGTATGGTCCAGTCTGGTTGTAACCCCAATTTGCTGTAAGGGGGAAAGGGTCCGCAGAATCATTCACTCCATCTTCATCATCATCCAAATCAGCATTGTTTCCTATTCCATCGGAATCTGTGTCGAGTTGTTCCTCAAAATCTCCAGGAAACGCATCGTTTGAGTTCTGAATGCCATCACCATCTCTATCCAGATCTGAATTGTCACCAA
The DNA here is from genome assembly GCA_028821815.1 of Candidatus Poseidoniales archaeon. Classification (GTDB taxonomy): domain Archaea; phylum Thermoplasmatota; class Poseidoniia; order Poseidoniales; family Thalassarchaeaceae; genus MGIIb-P. Next base: position 5,350 of record JAPKEY010000037.1, read on the forward strand.
TTCCATCGGAATCTAGGTCAAGTGTCTCAGTCATATCAAGAGGTAATGCGTCCTCGACATCCATGACTCCGTCGCCATCATCATCATCATCACAAGCATTACCAAAAGAATCCAAATCGGTATCAATCTGATTTTCATTTCTAGAATTGGGACAATTGTCAGACCAATTGTACACACCATCTTGATCCCCATCGAATAAAGTAGCAGCAGGGCCGATTCCTGCGAAAGCAGAGACAAGGAGTATTGTGACAATTCCAAGGCCAACACCCACGGTTCTACGATTGGACTCCATAATCAAGCGTGAGGGGCACATACCTCAAACCCACCGATTGAATCATTACGAATCAAGGGGTATAGAGTACGTCCTTCGATTCTCCACCCTCTGCTCAGGACAGAATATCGCTCAGACAATCCTTGTCAATCGCCTTGCGAATACATCGCGCAATTCTCTGTCCGGTTGAAAGCCCAGGTTCGTTGATATTTGAATAGGGTGATCCACCGATGGCTACATTTGAACCCGCGACAATTCTGGCACTGATTTCAAAGACGCGGAATTCGAGTTTATCGGTGACAAGTGTCTCAAGGCAAAACGGTCCAATCATTCCGCGGGCATCTTCCTCCAATTCAAGCGAGGCTGCTACTGCACCCTCACCCAAGCGGAAAGCTTCAGGAAGCAAAGACTCGCGAAGTACCGCCGGTGTATTTCCAGTGACCACGAAAGAAGGTTCCAAACCCATGTCACGTATGTCTCGCAAACTACCTAACTTGTAGAATTCATCAACATTGGCTTCGTCACGACGATCGATGCTCATCAATTCAAGACGCCCACAATTCTGACCCTCTCGGCTGCCCATTCCTTCTACTTGATACCCATCTTCCGCAATCGGATCGAAGAAGAACTGGAAGTAATATCGTGTTCCAAGAACGTACTCTTGAATGGTAAATTCCTCTTCTAAATCGACGTTTCGCCTGAAATCACGGAAGTTTCGTGCGATAAAATATCCACGGCCACCTTTGGCACCTGCATACTTGATGATGACTGGACCATTGATTTCATGCGGATCTTCAATCACTTTAGGCATGGTACAACCACCAGACTCGAGCCATTGGCGCTGCAATTCTCGACTGCCTTCCCATTTCAGGATTTGACGGTTGCCAAAGGTTGGAACTTCGAGGGTGATGAAATTGGCAGGGCTCAGATACTCAACCAATGACCCGTGTGGGATAATAATCACATTGCGCTTGCGCAACTCTTCTGCTTTGTTTAGAAGTTCCAGATAATTGTCCAGAATCATCCATTCATCGGGTTCCGCTCCTGGGAACGCCTTGTACATCTTTTTACGATCTTTTCCAACACAAATCCCAAGTGTTCGGAAGCCCTCTTGTCGGGCACCATGAAGAATCTGAAGAGATGAGTGCGAGGCAATTACACCAATTGTAATCTCAGCAGGATTGTACGCCGCGAGCCAGTCGGGCAGGTGCGGGTGAGTGGTCGCCATTAGGGACGGCTCCGGTGTCGGGTAATTATCGCTTACGGAAATAGCATGGTCTCTGGAGGGAGACTGAGGGCAAGACATTCAAGCATCAATCTAGTGCGGGGATTGAGTAAAGATTCGTCTTGAGGTGCTGAAATGGAATTCAATGTTGAAGAAGAGAGCTTCCTGTTCCCCACATTGGCATTGATGTTTCCTGAATCGAAGAAGTCCAAATTACGGAAAATGTTGACTGAGGGTAGGGTATTGGTCAATGGAATACCTGTTTACAGGGCCAAAGAATTGCTCATGAAGGGCAACACAATTACGATCATCAATCGCTCGGAAGCAATGAAAAAATCCCCACCCCCTGAACCCAAAAAACAATTTTCAAAACTAAAGATTATACTTGAGGATGAGTATATTTTGGTCGTTGAAAAACCAGCCGGCCTGCTTTCTGTCGCCACTGACAAACTCGAGAAAGATACACTGCACAGTCGATGTGTGGATCATGTAAAGCGCCAATCTGAGCGCGCATGGAGTCATATTGTGCATCGATTAGATCGCGAGACCTCTGGGGTCATGGTATTTGCTAAAAATCGAGAAATCAAAGAATATATACAAACTCAGTTCGCTCAACGAGATGTTGAACGGATCTATCATGCCCTAGTGGAAGGAGGTCCTGAAAATTCTGAAGGAACAGATTCGTCTTGGCTTGTGGAAGATAAACATCTGCATGTCAAACGTGTCAAATCAACCTTCAGAGGTTCGAAACAATCCATCACTCATTGGCAAGTAGAGGATCAAGATGAATTTGTATCTTTGATGGAAATAAAAATTGATACTGGGCGCCGCCATCAAATACGCATGGCAATGCAATTCTTGGGTTGCCCGATTGTTGGCGACGTTGGACATGGCGCAACAACAAACCCTCTCAACCGAATCTGTTTACATGCAACTTCTCTCGGTTTTTTACATCCAGAAACTGCTGAATTTGTACGATATGAGACAAATGTACCCTTCGCAAATCGTATCAAAATCGATTCTGAAACCTGAACAGTGAGTGGGGCAAGGCATTCAAACGTCAGGGCGATGCGAAATCATGGGCGGAGGATATTCGGGTGGCGGAAGCGGCTCTAGTTACACCTATGGTGGATATTTGGGATTGCATGAATTATTGTCTCTTCAACGTGACCAAGACGGTATTTCAAATGATGAAATGCACTTCATTGTCACCCACCAAACCTTCGAACTATGGTTCAAACAAGTAATCCGGGAATTGAGAGAAATTCGTGATATTCTCGCAACTGAACACGTCCCTGAGGCACAGGTTCCAAAGGCAGTGGAGCATCTCGGGAGAGTAACAGAGATTTTTCGATTACTTGCAAGTCAATGGAAAGTAATGGAAACATTGACCCCACAAGGATTCCTAGCATTCAGAGATGGCCTTGGAACCGCTTCTGGATTTGAATCATTTCAGATGCGAGAAATGGAAATAATACTCGGTCTTGAAACCGTTGGAAGAACTTCAGACATGGATCCTCTCGGTCACTTCCGGAAGCTCGCCACACGTGGTGAAGAAGATGCGGCTGCACTAGCACGACTTGAAGCCGCATTGGAAGAAACTACATTGGTTGAAGCGCTGACCAATTGGCTTGAACGGACTCCAATTATGGGTTCATTCTATGGTGCTGCAGATGATGCTGAGGCAGTACGAAATTATGTTGATACACATCTAACTGCATATACTGGTATTGGAGAAGCCGCTAGTGCACGCATGGAAGCACAGGGTGTAGACAATATCGAGGCTGTCAAGGCTCGCTTTGCAGCAGCCAGTCAAGGTGCAATTGATTTCCTCAAACCCAATGGTGAGGTCAATCGTGCACGGGCTGGATTGTTATTCATCGAATCGTATCGAGAACTCCCGTTGCTCGCTTGGCCACGTGTCCTCGTCGATGCTGTGGTTGAACTAGAGGAGAGCATGGTTCTCTTCCGGACACATCATGCACGCATGGTTGAGCGAATCATTGGCCGCCGTGTCGGTACAGGGGGTTCTTCAGGCGTAGATTACCTGGATGCCACAACCAAGTATCGAATCTTTGGTGATCTCTGGGGTGTTCGAACAATCCTTCTGAAATCAGAACTTCGACCCACTTTAAAAAATGGCGAAATCTATGGATTCGCCGGTGATGGAACAGATTGATACACACTAGCAAGGAGCGGTGAATATGGTTGAGGTTGTCATCTGCGCTGTGGCCCGCACACCTGTTGGTCGCTATCGAGGTGCATTGGCCAACCGATCGGCGATTGACCTCGGAATTCATGTGGTGAAAGGCTTGCTTGCGCGTGCTGAAATCGACCCTGCTAGTGGAATCATCGATGATGTTCTGTTTGGACAGGTATTGCAAGCCGGTGCGGGACAAGCACCTGCACGACAGGTTGCACTGGGTGCAGGAATGCCTGTCAGTACACCAGCAACTACCGTCAACAAAGTCTGTGGGTCTTCACTCAAAGCGGTCATGATGGCTGCCAATAGCATTCGAGCCGGTGAATACAACGTGATTATCGCTGGTGGCATGGAATCAATGACCAATGCTCCATATTTTGGACACAAAATTTCGAAAACTGAATTTGGTGAAATGAAACCAACAATGATTCACGATGGCCTCTGGGATGTTTACAATGATGAACACATGGGCAATACTGGAGAGACCGTTTCCGAGGAATTCGACATCTCCCGATTGACTTCAGACACCTTTGCATCACGTTCACATGACCGGGCTCTCGCAGCTTGGAATGAAGGGTGGATGAAATTCGAGGTTGTTGAAACTGCAGGGTTAGAGCGTGATGAGGGGATTTCCCCCGGTGGTGATCTAAGTGGTATGCGGGCGGTCTTCCAAGATGGAGGGAAAGTAACTGCAGGCAATGCTTCACAACTTTCAGATGGTGCTGCTGCTGTTCTGGTCGCCAATCGTGAAACAGCAGATGCGAACGGTTGGCCTATACTTGGAATCATACTCGATTATTGTACAACAGGGGTTGAGCCTGAGAGGGTGATGGCAGCACCAATCCCTGCCATTGAATTATTGCTCAATCGCAATAGATTGACTATGGATGATTTGTCTTTTGTTGAACATAACGAAGCCTTTGCAGCTGCTTCATGTGCAATTGCAAAGGCTTGCAACATCCCAGATGAGAAATTTAACCCACACGGTGGTGCAGTGGCCATCGGTCACCCATTGGGGGCAACCGGTGCGAGGTGCTTGATGACACTCATCAATGCACTTCGACGTACGGGTGGGGGAAAAGGCATCGTTACCCTATGCCTCGGTGGTGGCAATGCGGTTGCCATGCTCGTTGAATCCTGATTATCGGAATCTCTGACCTATCATTTGTGGGATATCTGATGGAGGGGGCCGCATCAGAGGTGGCGGGGCCTTCTTACGTCCAGTAAATACAACAATGATACCGAGTAAAACAACGACTGAAGACAATCCAATGATCACCCGGGTATCTGCATCAATTGAAAATCCACCGCTTGTCGAGGTGTTTTCATCACCATCTGGGTCGGTGGGATCAGGTGTTGTTTCAGGCTCCGGTTCTGGCTCCGGTTCAGGCTCAGGTTCTGGTGGATGCCAAACAGTGTACTTGACCGACCATGTGTGCGTAATGATCTCATAACCATCAGAAATAGAAACTGTTACTGAATAAATTGGAGTTGTTCCATTGTACGAACAAATTTCAGCAACATATTCACCAGTAATACCTTCACAATCGAATGG
>JAPKEY010000226.1 GCA_028821815.1 Candidatus Poseidoniales archaeon
AGCAACGCCTTGCAAATCACCCTTGGTTCGAACTCGTGGCGGTTTACGGATCGCCGCGCACAGAAGGAGGAAAACTAGGAGATTTGGAGTGGCGTCTTCCAGAACCCCGCCCAGACATGCCTTCAATGGATATTCGTAGCATGGATTCATTGATGGATGATGTCGATGATTTCGAAATCGTGTTCAGCGCTCTGCCTTCTGAAGTCGCAATCACTGTTGAAAAGCCGCTGGCAGAAGCAGGTCTGTTTGTGTTCAGCAATGCCAGTACCCATAGAATGGATGACGATGTACCACTGATTGTAGCGGATCTCAACCCACATCATCTCCTCACCCTCTGCGATGATGATTCGACAAAGGGATTCGTTGCATGTAGTACCAATTGTACCATTGTACCCGCTGCCTTGCCACTCAAGCCTCTTTGGGATTTCATCGGCCTAGATGGTGTTTCAATTGCAACCGAGCAATCACTGTCTGGTGGAGGCATTGACTTACTCACCAATTATCGAACAACAAACGAACATTCAACGGATATTCCAGGGGAAGCAGAGAAAATGCGTGAGGAATGCCTGAGTCTTCTCGGTCGTGTCCAAGCAGGTCGTGTAAAACCTGCCAATTTACCCGTGCAAGTGACAGTCCAACGAGTCAACAGAGAATACGGACACATCGTCAACGTTATTGCTGATCTCCACGTTGAGAAAACTGAAGATGAGATTCGTGAGTGGATGCGGAACTATCGATCAAGACCACAGGCGTTGAAATTACCTTCAGCACCACCCTCGCCATTCATTTTCGTAGATGATTTGATTCCAACCTCGATGGGGGATCCGGCCACTGATCTCAAGGCTGGCATGGCTGTGCGAATCAACGAATTCAGCGTGGACGGAGACATGGTCACTTTTCGAGCATGGTCAGAGAATACAATTCGCGGTGCTGCCGGCGGGACTGTACTGTTGGCCGAGTTGGCACTGGCTGAGGGGTTGCTGGGCGAATGAGGGCCATCCTCAAATGCTCGACATACTGACGATATTGTATGGGCGAAGTTGAGATTGTCGAATCTGGCTCTCTTAATGATTTGACGAATGGTTGGAATGAATACGGACCTCGTACGCGAATCATGATGCTTGGTGCACGCGCTGATAGGCACACTCTACGAAATCATGGCCGAACAGTCGCCATTGAAGAATCGGCGGTTTCTATCTTCCATCGACCTCGTGAAGAACGGGAAGATATTGAGGCGGTTGGACTGGATCATTCTCTTGCATCCTTCCAATTTGTCGATATTGCAATGGCTGATCTTGGGCGATGGATGCAACCACTTATCGGACAAGGTTGGACTCGTGGTGAAGTGGAAATCGTACCTGCGAGTGGGGCCTCTTTTGAGGGTGAAACATGGGCTTGCTTCCACCATCCGGCCATACCACTCCCTGAAAAAATACCTCTTTCTGAAGCACCGGCATCGATGTCGCGCAAGGCATTCGTAACCCACCCGGGACCCATTTTAGATGATGTGTCGGATTCTGCAATGGAAGATTTGGCCGCATCGATGGCCAGTGAAATTTCAAAGGTGATAGAGGTGGATACACCTGAAACTGAAGATACATCTCCAGAGGAACCGGTCCCTGAATCCGAACCTGAACCGGAGACTGTTGCTGAACCTATTCCGATGATGGAAGAAGACCTGCCTCCGGTTACAGCACCAGAGCCAGAATCTCCACTTGAATCTGAAATGCGTCAAGTCATTTCGTTACTTGTTGCCGGTGGCCAAGAAATGGGTGACATCATGGAACATCCTCAATTTATCGAAGTAAGTGAACGAGCTGCTGCAGCGGGTGTCGATGTGTGGGGAATGTTCGTCCGCCTGTCTGAAGAATCCTGACCGCTGCACAGAGCCACCTTCATAGGGGGCCGATGAAACCGATGGCTTGTTCCCCATGGTCTTCTGTACGGATTGCGCACAGCAACAAGAAGATGCACAGAAATTTTGCCGCTTTTGCGGTGAACGACTCCCAGGAGCCACCTTGGTTCAACAACTTCGTGAGGAGGCCTCCAACATCAAGGCCAAGATGACTGGAGAAGTATCTCAAACTCAACAGGCTAATCTCGCGACACTCAAGGCAAGTGAACTCGTAAGTCAGCAGGGGTTCCACGGTCCGT
>JAPKEY010000227.1 GCA_028821815.1 Candidatus Poseidoniales archaeon
TTGTTAACCATTGAAGCCACTGCTTATCCTTTGAAATAGGTGAAAAACCCACTGATTGAAGTAGTACGACTCAGAGGGTACCCTCTAGTTAACAGAATGTGTCTATTCACTGTGCGCTTCCAACAAATCAATCGGAATCACAGCCAGCGCTTCCTCATGTGTACTATCCAGACTCACCGGGCAAGCCACGCCCTCATTGGCTGCATCTAGCCAAGTCTGTGCACAAACACACCAGCGATCTCCTGCCTTCAAACCTGGAAAATTGAATTGCGGTGCTGGTGTAATCAAATCGTTGCCCTTCGAACGTGCGAACTGAAGGAAATCATCAGTCAAAATACAACACACCACATGCAAGCCCAAGTCGTTGGCATCGGTATTGCAACAACCATCGCGATACCAACCGGTCATCGGGTCTGTTGAACAGGGCTGAAGTTCAGTCCCGTTGACGTTCACACTTGCGTGCATGGAACTTCGTAGGGACTGGCAATCTTAACTGTGTGTGAACCCCAATCCTCAGTTGACCATGGGGTCGTCTTGGGATTGGCTGACATCATAGCCTTCAGGGGCAGGAAGCATGGATTTGCTACGCTCAACCATGTCTCGAACATTGTTCTCAATCTTGCGGGCATCCTCAAGTAATTCATTCAATGGAATCTCGCGATCCAACAATTCACTAACAGCTTCAGTCGCAAACGCAGCTGCACGCGCATCAGGATACATCGGGTTGCAATCTGCCAAGAGTGCGGTGATGTCTAATCCACGGCGATCGCCTTCGGACAACAAGTAACCAGCAACACCTGCAACAATCCCTTGCTTCATGCGCGAGACTCCTGCTGCTGCCAGCGCTTTACGTCCCAATGGATGGCTAGACACACCCCAGAGGTCACCCTCTTCCTTCTCGCCAATCTCGTTGGGCACGACACCATCGATGATGATGAGGCGATCAAAACCACCCTCTACGAACCACTTCAGTACGGTTTCAGCGAACTTGACGTCATAAGTGCCTGGGAATTGAATCTCTGAGGTGAATACGCCCACATCTTCGCCCTGGTAGACGCGAACCGGATGTTTAGGCACTGATTCTTGAACCAAAGCCATGGCGGGGAAGTTCTCATCAAGAACAGTGCCCATTTGCTCCAAATCCAAAGCACGAATGATGTGGCTGGCAGCGATGACACCTACCATGCCTGTGCTCGAAAATCCGCAAATTGCAGTTCCACCAAGCTTGGATGCGTCTGCATCTCCATGCAGAACCAATGCGTAACCATCTCCAACCATCAATTGCACCGTCCATTGCTCAGTCAAGAACCCGTCGCTCATTCATTGAAGGCTTCCCAGTCCTCTTCATCCGGATATTTGTACCACCATTGGCCAACCTCATCCTTCCACCATTCAACACCATCGTCATCGGTGTGGTAGTCTTCATCCTGAGTGTAATCCCATTCGGTCTCTGCTTCGACTTCGATTGCCTCAGTAATGGGCACGGGACGGGCTCCAGCACTCCGATTAATCTTCTTGGGTTTGGACATGGATACTGTGCTCGCCTTGGTGGTCAACTCATCCAAACTGCGCCCGGTTGGCATGTCCTCCATGTTGGGTCGAGTGCGAATTTGTTTCTTCGGTTTGGGTTGCCATTCTTCATCTTCAATCGTTTCGTCATCTTCGTCACGCATCGCCATGCGCAGACCTACGAATCCTAAGAGGGCAAGAACCACGGCAGCAATACCAATGAGGATTAGTAAATTGGACTCCGCTTCGACTTCACCTGCTTCACCTTGATTTTCGCCACCATTGTCATCAGGTTGGTCAATGGTATCATTGACATGAATAAATCCGTATGGATGCAGTGTGTAATCGGATATGCCAAGCCATCCAGTTGCGGTCAGATCAATGTCGACTCTAATCGTTCCATTCGACGGGACTGTGCCCTCTCCCCATGCACTGGGTGACAGGGTAAAGGTCAATGATTCCCCGGCAGCAATTGCCACTTCACTGCTTTCGAGGTTGTCGACAAACAATGGGGTTGATTCATCGTAAGTGAAAGCAATATTCGCAAATATACTGGCATTGTTATTGTTCAATAGAGCACAGTGCATCGAATTTGAATCTATGTCGGCCATGGCCTGTGTGCTGTTGTCAACGATATCCCACAC
>JAPKEY010000228.1 GCA_028821815.1 Candidatus Poseidoniales archaeon
GTATTCCACCGATAACAGCTCCACCATAGCGGGGGGTAAGGATGTGTTCTTGTACACGCATCAGAATCTGTGCTTCTGCACGGGCTTCTTCTCCCTGAATTACGTGCAGATTCATTTCATCACCGTCGAAGTCAGCGTTGTATGGAGTACATACTGCTAGGTTAAACCTGAAGGTTCGGCCAGGCATAACACGTATTTCGTGAACCATCATCGACATTCTGTGTAGTGAAGGCTGTCGATTGAAGATTGTAACATCTCCATCAATTAAGTGGCGTTCAATAATCATTCCTGGGCGGGGTGTACCGTCAAGGTCGAAGGTGGATAAGCGGTCTTCTACTCTAGTTCGGTAGCCGTTTATTTCAGGAGAACCACAGTGGGGGCAGGAGACCTCAAAGTGCTCTGGGTATACCTCATCTGGGTTTGCCAACTCCCACTTCCAGCGGTAGTGTAGGACTGCACGTGGGTCGTCTTCAGCCAATGGTTGGTGGTTGGCGTCTTCACCCTGTAGATTTGACAAAGTTGCTGGTTCATCCACTTCGTAATATTCTTCCATTTGTGGGGCGCCGCCAATTTCGGTATCGGTACGGCGAGTCATCTTACGGATGACGATTCCGGGAAGGAAATTAGGGGCTGGCATGACACTGTCGAGATCTGGACGTAAGGTGGTCTCAGTTTGACAATCAGGGTTGTGACAACGGAATCCAGCGTTAATTTGCTTTGAACGGTCATTGATTCTAACACGACGACCATCTGCGCGGATTACATAATTTACACCAGGGTGTACGTTTGGTCCACGTAGAATCATCTGTCTCATCTGTTCACGGTTTCTTGTTGTGACACGAATTGGTACGGTCAGTTCTTTGGCGATTTGAGTAGGTACTCCAACCTCGTTGATTCCCAAGAATGGGTCTGGGGATATGACTGAACGAGCACAGAAGTTGACACGCTTTCCAGATAGGTTGCTACGGAAACGTCCTTCCTTACCTTTCAGGCGTTGTGTCAGGGTCTTCAATGGGCGACCTGAACGGTGGCGGGCCGGTGGAATTCCACTGGTTTGGTTGTCGAAGTAAGTTGTAATGTGGTATTGTAGAAGTTCCCAAAGGTCCTCAACGATTAGTTGTGGAGCACCTGCGTCACGGTTTTCACGTAGGCGCTGGTTAATTCGTAGAACGTCGACTAACTTGTGAGTTAAGTCGTCTTCTGAACGGTCTCCGCTGTCAAGGGTAATTGAGGGACGTACAGTGATTGGAGGTACAGGTAGTACACGCATGATTGCCCATTCAGGTCGGTTATCCTTGTGCATTCCGATGAAGATTAGGTCATTGATTGGGATTTCCCCCAACAATTCTCTGATATCACGTGCATTGAGTTTCTTTTCGCTGCCCTTTGCTGTGGTTCCAGATTCAGCCCTCTCCTTGAAGGTGGTTGGCTTATCAAGCATGATTTTGCCTTGCTCTTCACCACAGTGCATACAAACTCGGCGCTTGGCACTGCAACATATCTTTTCGACTTCCTTGATAATCTTGGAAAACTCGGTCGAACCCAGTCCGTGTTTTTGGATGGTATCGATGATGCGTGAGCGATAATAATCTTGTTCTGACTTTTCTGCATCGCTTGGATGTGTACCCTTGGCTTCGTGAAGAAGAACGCGACTACATGAGTTGCAGGTTGTCTTCAACGCGGTCTTGATTAGACCAACGAAACCGATGTGGATGACCGGAAGTTCCAATTGGATGTGACCAAAGTGGGATGGGCATTCATCATACTTGTTTCCACAGGTATCACAACGGATCCCTGGTTCAATAACTCCCATTTTAGGGTCCATCAATCCTTGGCGGTATGCGTGCCCGTCATCCTTGTAAGTATCTGCTGTCTTAACCTCAACGGCCGACATCTTGCGGATCTCGTTGGGGTCCATCAGGCTGAAGCGGATGCTGGAAATTCGCTTTGGTATCAGTGAAGTTGCGTTAGTTTTCATCTCTGGTCCTCCAGTTCAAGTCTCATTGCAACTCCCAGAGATTTCATCTCATCAAGTAACAGTTTGAATGCATAGGATGTTTGCACCTCGTGTACCTCTGCGCCAGGCCCTAAGACCGGACTAACATAGGTCCGCCTTCGCCAATCATACCAAGCGATATGACCGGACTCAGAAC
>JAPKEY010000038.1 GCA_028821815.1 Candidatus Poseidoniales archaeon
CAAAGACTTGAGGTATGGTGGGATGATTACAAAATTGGTATTCCTGAATGAATCGACTTTCAGTAGCCCTTCGAAACTCGTTCACGAGAAGTCAATGATTGCTTCTAGTGAAACCTGTAATCGAGCATGACTGTCGGCAATGCCGGCACTTGCTGTAATGACTCGAATTGATCCATTCTCTGTAACCGTAATGTTCGAGAGAATAATTTCAACACCTCTTGCTTCACCATGTCGCATCAGGTCATCAGCAACCGATTGTGCAGCAGCTTCGGCTGAAGTTGTCTCGTTGGATCCGGCCGTATAGAGGGCTGCTGTTCGGTTCTCCAGCAATGGCTGCCACACTGACAGCGTTTCATCCCCTGCGTCCAATACTGCATCCTTCTGTGCATCGTAGGGTTCCCCTAAACTTGCTGTTTTAACCGTGTTAAGGGACATGGTGAGGAGTGCGAACATGAGGATGAGGCCAGTCATCAAAAGCATCTGACCAGTTTCGTCTTTGACAAGAGTTCTACGCATCAAGCACCACCCCCTGTATGCCAGACCTGAAGGCTAACCGTCCACACATGCCCACCTTCATCTGCCAAATGGTGGATGGTCAATGAACGGCCTTCGGGTTGAGATATTGCTCCATGTGGCTCCAATGGGCCTGCATCCACAGCCAACCAACAATTGCCACGAATCGAGGCTGATAAAGAGTCCAACATGGCCTGGCAGGTCGTATCCTCATCTGCTGAGGATAGCATTTCTGTCAGAAGTGACGAATGGTTTGAATCATCCAATGCTGAGGCTCCAGCAAGGCTGTCGTAGGCATCTTCAGCAGCCAAATCCAGAATGCCATCACTGGCTGGAGAGGTTGGATCAGGAACCTTCAGTTGGAGAATGAAAGTTGCTGTCATGAAAAATAACCAGAACAGCGTAATCATCTCAAGAATGTGAACTTGAGCTGATTCGTCAGAGCTTTCGCGTCGGGAAACCATTCGTCAACCACCTATGATTGGGATAAAGCCGATGTCTGGACTCATGCCAACTCCTTGTGGCACTCCAATTAGGGTAGGATTGAATGCGGCCAAATTGAACAGAATCAAGCAAATAATCATCATCATACCTGCATGCTTCATTCCGGTTGCAAGACGACCTGTGGCCATGATTCCGGCCATGGCACCGTTGCCCATGGCTTGCGCTGTAACGCCGTAAAAGAACACTACTAGGAAGAATAGAGGGTCGACTGCGTTAATTTGCATGTTTCCAATCGTTTCACTTTCGCCACCACTATTACTACTCGCAATCGCTGGAATAAATACATTTGAAAGGACGATAATCACACCAATAAACACTACGAAAGATACCCAAATAACGGCGATGTAAGAACCGATGGCACGAGAACGTTCGCCCTTCAAGAATTGAATTTCCCGACTGTCATTAGCTGCAGTCACAAGAATATCTGAAATTTTACCACCCGCTTTGTTGGCTTCGGTCACCAGACTCACAGCACGTTGTACTAACGGTGTACCTACACGGTCTGCAAACATCTTCAAAACGTCTCCAAAAGAGATACCCCACGATAATTGATCAGACATTTTCTTAATTTCGTCATTCAGCGCCCCATATTCAGAATTCGCCAATGTTCTCACTGCAAGGGTCATCGAAAGACCACCCTTCCAATACTCTGCCAAGTCGCGCAAGAAGTCTGGGAATTTATCCTCAACCGCATCAATCTTCCTCATTTGACGGTCGGAATAAATGGCTGCTGGGTAGACCATGACGAGGAATCCTAAGCCAAAGAAATTGACAAACATGGTTGGTCTGATACTCTTCGGACCAAGATTTACTTCAGGGCCCAACCAAAGCGACTTATTGTTCATATTTTCAGGGATACCATCAATTGCATCGACTGATACTGTGAAATCGAACGAATTTAGCATTGTTGAACCATCCCCAAACTCAGGCATGTCGAAGGAAAGCCACAATTGATATTCGCCATTCGGTTCAACATGCGGAACAGTTTCCGAGCAGGTCCCATCATTCGCAATACAAGCAACAGGTCCCAAAATAGTGGTTTTAGTGTTTGAACCCGGAGCGTAGTGGTAAACAGCAAATGAAAACTGATAGTTTTCGTAAGCAGATGCTTTCGCAGTCACGGTCATCGGTTGCTTTGGATGAGGCATAGCCTGACCGTTATCGATGAGTTGATTGGGACTCATACCAGGCACATGGAATATTTTGGCCAATCCCGGGGGCTTTACACGGGGCCAAGAATCTGACCAAACTTCTTCACTTGGACTTTCTTCAGTCAACCAGCAAGTCTGATTGTCAAAGTAACTCGGACCTGCTGGATCCATGGCATCAAATGAATCAGGGCAGGCCATGTTGAGGAATGCAGGGTTGCCATTAGCTTGCGGTAAAACTAGGCCTGAATTTGTAATCCAGAAACCTAAACAACAAATCCCAAGGAGCATTCCAACCAATAAGATTGCAATAAAAGTGGTTTGTGTATTATCATCTTTTGGAAGGTCAAGGTCCACGCGAATTTTGTCTTTCTTTCGTGCCATCTTTTCACCTCCTCACATTTTCTGTTCTTCGCTCATCATCCAAACCAGTATGCAATAGGCGATGTGAATCATTGGCAAAACACCCATCACAATTCCATAAACCTGACCTTCAGTGATTTGGCTACCCGCACCAGATACCCAGAACATAATGACGAGCATAACAATCAGGAACAAAGGCATTGCAACGGCCACAACAACATAAGATTCAGCCATCAATCCAAGAGATTCAAGGAACATTGTCAAGCGAATTCGGTTCTCTCTCATGTAATGTTCCGCACGATTGAGGAAGTACAATTTGAGGTTTCCACCACTGGATAGGGTGCCGACCATTCCTTGGAAAAATTCTGTGGCCCAAGGTGATGCAGCACGATCAACGGCGTGTTTAATCGCTGTAATCAAATCCATTCCCAGCACCGAAATATCTCGATAAATCATTGCCGAATCATAAGCGATTTCACCATAAATATCCTCATTTGCGGCAAGTGATTTGAAAATTCTACTTGGAGTCGCGTTGGCCGCAGCCATGGCTGCGGTGTATGATGCAGCATAAGGTAGGAATTTCTCAAGACGGTCTCCGCGAGCTGTTTTCTCACGCTGAGCAGTATTTCTAAAATATTTGAACGCACCAAATGGCATCAATATACCCATGAAGACTACAATCATCGTTTTAGTGCCAATACTCACTGCTTTAGTTTCGTAAAACGGACAGCCGCCATAATTGACACCTGAAACTGAATCCTTCCAATCGATATCCCAATCAACTGCATCTTTGTTTTCGAATGCCCAAATGATACAAGGGTCGACACTTTCAGCAGTTTGTTGATTTTCATAAATTGCGATGCCACCAGCCCCTGGCAAGAAAAGGAGGCCCAAGACTCCAAAACAACCCAATGCTGTGACAATTGTCGTCATCAGTGTCGTTGCCTTGTAGACTTCAGGCATGACGCGAATGTCAGCCTGTGAAAGAGTCTTCATCAAATCCTTGTCTGCACGTGCACTCTTACGAAACATGCCGCCAAAAATTGAATTGGAGAGTTTTTGCCACTCCGTCAGGACCATTCCCTCAAACAGAGGTCCCGTATCCTTCTTCTTCGCCATGTTATGCGCCTCTCAACTACCATCCATTACCGTGCAAGTTCAGCGCAGTCCATCCACCCGCGCAAGCACATCGTTAGGACGAACATAGTATTCAGTAATGATTTGAGCGACTTGATCAGACTTACGAATATCGTTGAGTACCATCCAATCAAGGATACGCTTTCGAGTCCGCAATTCTTGCCGCATCTTTTCTTGTGAATAGTTAATCTTCACCATGATTTTTTCAAGAACGTAGGACTTTCCAGAGAAGTCGAAATCGTCACGGGCTGGATCCCACTTGAATACCTCATTCGTAATCACTTCTTGACTGTGTGGATCGACACCAACAATCTCGACGATTTGCTTTGTGCGACGCACACGTCGGCCATTGATACGAGTCTGGATCTGAATCGTAACAGCTTCGAGTGCAGGAAGCAAAACACGTGGAATGTCAATCGGTTTGTTTTCAAGACGGTGGACAAGGCTGGGCACAGAATCGGCGTGGACCGTTGAGTACGAACAGTGACCTGTAGCCATCGCTTGGAACAGAACATAGGCTTCAGCACCACGAATCTCACCGACTATAATGTACTCAGGTCGTTCACGAAGTGCTGCCTTCAGCAACTCGAACTCACCAATTTCACCTTCACTGGATTCACCACCGAATCCCTGACGGGTTAAGCCCGGAATCCAATTGGGTTGAGGAATGTTTACCTCACGTGTAGATTCAATACTGACAATCTTCATCTGCCAAGGAATAAACAGACACATCGCGTTGAGTGTTGTTGTTTTTCCAGATGCTGTACCACCCACGAAAAGCATCGAAATTTCATTCTGGAATGAAATCCAAAGATAGGCGACCATCAGACTGGTCATCGTGCGGAAGGCCACAATATCACAAGGACTGAAAGGATCTTCGCGGAAGCGCCGGATACAGAATGTCGAACCACGGGTTGAGACTTCACGTCCCAATTTCATGACGATTCTGGACCCATCCATCAGTGTAGCATCCAGTAGCGGCTCTGCAACAGAAATATGCTTGCCACATCGCTGTGCGAGTTTAATCACATAAGATTCCAATTCCTGATCATTGGGCCAGGAAATTGTGGTCTCGGTCGATTCGAACTTCCGATGATATGCGAAAATGGGGATGTTGGTCCCGTCTAGACTGACGTCCTCTACGTTGGCATCATTCATCAAAACGTCCATACGCCCATAACCGATGAGATCACGCTTGAGATAGTAGAAAATTTTTGAACGGGATTTCTTGTTGACCTTCAATCGATAAGATTTGATAATTTGGTCCATCGCAGCACGAAGATATAGTTCTGGATTGGCATCAATTTCTTCGATGTCAGCCGTCAATGACTGGATGAAAATAGCCTCAATCTCAGCACGAACTTCTTCTTCTTTCTTGGTCAAAGGGGGCTCAATGACTTGGTAAACGATGTTTAGCGTGCGCAAATCACGCACGATTCGAGCAAACGCATGCGGTGGCAAAACGGGGTATTTGTCAAGCTCTTCATACTGCTGTTGCTGGCGACGTTGGCGTTGCCGCCGACCGCCTCCATCTCTCTGCGCCATTCTAGATACCTCCGGCTCTTGTTACGGGGATGTGCCTCCGCACACTATAAGATTCCGCAGGGAACCATAGGTTCCCTCCATTGTATACGATAAATCGACTTCGCCGAGATGAATTATTTATGGGCGAAAAACAGAGATTTTCAGTTCTCAAAGGCGGCTCGACCCCAACGACGTTCCAGCATCAAGAGGAAAGTTCCACCCAAGGCCAACAATCCCAACGATATAGCGACAATGCCACCAAAGGAGGATTGGGCCTGGGATGAGTAGTATTCTGCAGATTCGGCATCGATTCCCCCCGCTTGAATCTGCTCAAATTGATTGGCGTACAGAGACATATCCCCTTGGGTAAAAGATAGGAGGAATAGGGACACCAGCGGGAGTACGGTTGCAACCCAGAATATGGCCATAATCTGAGTATCAAAAATTGCCTTGTTTGGGCGCAAACCCATCAGTAAGCCACTGAGGGCAACGATGTACACTGAATTTGCAATCATCACCAACAATGCAGGTAGCAATCCTGCCCACTGGTTCAACAAATATGCCATTAAAATGAGGAAGAGGATTGATATCCAAGTTGTCATGATGAAATAAACAATAATTTTTGCCCGCAATAATTGGGGAACTCTGACGGGCAATCCATTGAGAAAATCAGGGCTATCAACCGCATTAAGCCATGAATAGAAATTGAATCCAAAGAAACCCAAAAAGGGAGCGTATGACAGGAGATTGAATGGGATTGGGAATCTCGCGAAATCAGCCATCCAAGCCAGCGCCAAAAGAAACAGTAGAGGGACACAATAGGAGCCTAGCATTTTGAACAATGTACCCGAACGCCATACATCGACCATCTCTTTAGCAACCAATGAACGCATCTGTCCATTACCAAGGAAAAACAGTTGGTTGTGAACGGGAACGAAAAGTTCAGCCCGTGTCGTCACCCTCACCTCAAAATCATCTGGAACAAGGTAAGCACCAACTGTTGCGATGATCAACCAAGAAATTGCTGCGATTGGGAGCAATAGCAAATCGTGTGTTAGTTGGACATGTAGTCCAGCGATGGCAGCCTCGAGAGGGACGATGTCAATTGCGACAATGATGCCAGCACCAACTGCAACAAGGGGAACTAAGAAAGCGCCGAGGCGGGACCTTGACCAAATTGCGCTAGCAAAAAAAGACAAGGCTAAACCTTGCATCATCGTCACTAACATGCATGCAAGTACAATGGGAAGTGATGCCCATAAAAGTGGAATGGACAAACCTGTGAACATACCGAAAAAGATTCCAAGTGCCATTCCACCAACCACTGGAGTCAAAATAAGACAAAGATAGAATGTCACTTCTTTACAATAATATGCCAGATAAACAGGTGGTAATTCCAAAGGCAATAGAGCAGGGCTGGCAAGCAGATACGATTTCCCACTGGCACGTTGACTCACCATATTTCGTCCAATGAATGCAAACGAACCCATGCCGAGACTAAACATGAATAAAGAAAGATGTAAGCCAATTTTGAGTTCATCCCAAGTGAATGCTTTCTCTGCTTGAGCCTCTGCGGCCTTTACTGTATCAAACGCTGAATCAATGCCCGCATCACCTGTTAAAAAACGTAGCCCAACCGTGATGATCATCGCCACAAGAGCGAGCATGACTGGGAACATCATGATGTGACGCTTACGAGCGAAATCGATATTTTGTCGCCATTCTTCATGAAACATCATCACAAAGTTTGATCGAAACGAGGTGGCAAAGGTCGGTGGCTCTCGCAAGCCACTATGCATGTTTCATTCCTCCTCATCAACATCTACTTTTGATTCAATTTTGTCAACAGATTCGCCGACAAGCCGGATGAAAATATCCTCCAAATCCTCACTTGGATTCTGGCGTAAATCGTCGAGTGTTCCGGCAGCCAAAACACGTCCTTGATCGATGACTGCGACCCGAGTACACATTCGTTCTGCGACTTCCAAAATGTGTGAGCATAGGAAAATGGTCCCACCATCAGCAATATGTTCCATCAACAATTCACGACATTTTCTCTGATAGATTGGATCAAGGTTGACAAATGGTTCATCAAGGAATAACAATCGAGGTTCGTGAATGAAAGCTCCAGCGAGCATGACTTTCTGGCGTTGTCCCTTCGAGAGGTCTTTGCAAAGTGTTTCGCGTTTGTCGACAATGCCAAACCAATCCAACCAGTAATCGACTTTGGAATCAATGTCTTCAATACCTCGAATTCGGCAAACAAAATCAAGATATTCGGGGGGAGTGAGGTATGAAGGAGGACTCTCAGATTCAGGTACAATACCCACATTTGCCTTGACCTTTTGAGGATTTATTGCAACATTTGTACCCAAAACTTTGGCATAACCCAACGAAGGTGCTAGTTGGCCGGTTAGGAGTTTGATGAATGTGGATTTACCTGCACCATTTGGGCCGAATACACCAAAGAATTCACCGGCATGAACCACGACATCAAGTGGATGTAATGCGACGAAATCCCCAAATCGTTTGCCGAGATCTTTGGTCTCGACTAGTGCATCTTCGGCCATTCTTACTCCCCAGTCCACTCAGCTGTTTCCCGATTGAGGAATGCTTTGACACCGATCTCCATGTCGGCTGTATCAAATAGTGCACAAAATAAATCGCGTTCTGATTGGATTCCTTCGCTGAAGGGTTGATCCAATGCGGCGCGAACTGCTGCTTTGGCAACACGAATTGTATGAGGTGATTTACTCGCAAGGTTTTGGGCAATTCTCATCGTTTTGTCTCGAAGTTCATCTTCTCCGATTAGGTGATTGATAAGGCCGATTCGGTTTGCTTCTTCACCATCAATCATCTCGCCACTCATCACCATCTCCATGGCTCGACCATATCCAAGCAATCGACACAATCGTTGCGTTCCACCGCCACCTGGAATGAGTCCGAGATTGATTTCAGGGGTGCCAAACTTTGAGCGAGGGGTGGCCATGCGTAGATCGCAAGAAAGTGCAATTTCAGCGCCGCCACCCAATGCAAATCCATCGACCATTGCGATGGTTGGTTTGGTCAGATTCCAGATATATTCCCAAGGATTGTCAACGAATATCGGTCGTATTTCGACACTTGATTTTCCTTCAAATTCGGATATATCAGCACCAGCGACAAACGAATTGGGCTTGGGGCGCTTGCCTTCAGGTGGCTCAGTTGGGGCTGCGCCTGTGACGACTATGACTCGAACTGAATCGTCAGATTCAGCCCAATCACAAGCTAATTTCAACGCTGATATCACTTCGGCGTTCAGTGCATTCAATTTGTCCGGACGATTGATGGTCCATACAGATACAACACCACCCGATGGGCTAGCAGCACTGGCTGGGACATTTTCGATTAGAAGCACGTCGGATTCAGGAGGTGCGCTCATGTGGCGCCGTAGGCGCCATACTTCTCAACACTATGGTTTGAGAATTTACTCGTCCATTTCATCTCGTAGAGCGTCTAACTTCGAACTCGATACAGGAGGTGGGAATGGTAAATCACCAAGAATCGGTAATGGTGGGAATGGTAAATCACCAAGATCGGGGAGTGGTGGCAATTCAGGCAGGGGTTCTGCACTGGCAATATATCCTTGATCTAATGGCAACCGAATTTTGAGTATTCGAGTATCGTCAATTCGGGCAAAGACTGCACCGACCGGACTGCCAGGTGGAATGTTATCGGATACCTCGTGAACAATGTGTCCATGATTTTCGGTACCAATCAGTGCAAGGATGTCTTCCGATTCATCCGCCGATTGGTAAATCTTGGCTGTTTCAGAGCGAATATCAGCCAATTGCTCTCTACGTCTGGCTTCGATACGGCGGCGAATCAATGTATGTCGATCTCGACGGTCGTCAATGAATGACTCGATGTCCGCTTCTTCCATCGATTCGGCATCGATCTCGGCTACGAATTCTTCAGCCACGTGGACATTTTCATCGATCACGGAAACTACAACTTCATCATCAGCCAAATTGACGACAATCTCTTCGTCAACAGGTTCGGGTTCGGGTTCTGGTACCCCACTTCGACTGCGAGACAACTTTGCGTTGCGGCGAGCCGAAGCGTCTTCTTCGGATTGAACAGGTGCGGGGAGTTCTTGCTCAGGGACAGATGCGGTTTCTTCTTGCTCCACCTCAGAACGACGACGGATGCGTTTGACCTTGCGCCCACCACCTGTACCCATCAAGAAAATAATCAAAAGAAGAATCGCGGCACCAAAAATCATCTGCTCTTTCTCATCCAATGCCCCAGCGAGAGCAAGGAACCCGATGACACCGATGACGAGGGAGAACCACAATATCAATCGCTTGAACGTGACCATGTCGGTGCCTCCAGCCCATCCACTTGTATGCCAGTCTTAGGGATGCCGACGCTAGGCTCCATCCACATTGAGGTAATCAAAGAGGGCGCTTAGCGCCCTGCCACGGTGGCTAAAAGTGGATTTTCCTTCGTTAGTCATTTCCGCGAAAGTACGACCATCTTGACTTTCATCCGGGATGAATATTGGATCATATCCAAATCCACCATCACCCCTGATTTCGGCTGAAATAGAACCGTCACAGCGCCCGACGAAAACCTCGACGGCTTCACCAGTCCACAAGGCTGCAACGGTCAAAAAATATGCTGTTCTTTCATCGTCGAGAAGTCGCAATATACCATCGCAGCCAATCGATTCTAGAATATGAGCTGAATATACACCCGGGAATTCGGGTAAAGCGTCGATAAACAATCCAGAATCCTCCACTAGTAACGATTCTCCAAGGCGACCCTGTGAGGCTAGTAATTCAACACCTTGAGCGATTTTGGCCAGAGCGACTGTCGTTAAATTATCACTCTGGGGCTCGATTACATCAGGCACTTTACCATCAACCTCGAAGGATTGAATTTCCCACCCTAGTGGACCCAACAAGGTCTGAGCTTCAGCGAGTTTCCCAGAATTCCCTGTCAAGAAGTTCAGAGTCGCCATACAACTGGCGAAACGAAGGTGAGGGTTGAAGTCTTCTCTTGGGTTCCAAGGTGTCATGGAACCCAAGATGCTCGCTCTGGTTGGGGTTGGTGGGGCTATCGGTGCCGTCCTGCGGTACATGATTGGAGAATGGTTGCCCAGCGGATTTCCATGGGGGACACTCACAGTCAATTTACTGGGTTCCCTGATTCTCGGTATTATTGTTGGAATGTCACTTTCAGCTGAGATGGGGCTGCTTCTAGGGACTGGAGTTATGGGTGCTTTTACAACGATGTCAGCATACAGTGTTGATCTGGTCAAAT